>JAIYCE010000007.1 GCA_027488155.1 Hyphomicrobiales bacterium
CGAACAACCCGACAGACCGAAGCCGATTAGAACACCGGCGCTCAGCGTCATCATGCCCGGCGTTGAGGCATAAGCCATCATGACCAGACCGGCAGCATAAAGCAGCGCACCGAGCCAAAGCATCCGCACCGTTCCGAACCGATCGGCCAACGCACCCGCAAAAGGTTGCCCGACGCCCCAGAGCAGGTTCTGGATCGCAATCGAGAAAGAGAAGACTTCGCGGCTCCAACCGAATTCACGGCTCATTGGGATTTGGAAAAGGCCTATGGCAGACCGCGGCCCGAAGGTAAGCAAGCCCGCAAGACAGCCACACACCAGGATGACAATGGGGGCGAAGCGGCGGACCGTGGCGGCGGCGGGGGTCATGGGAGAATTCCTGTCCTCGAATGCGCCCGTTGTAGTCAGGACCGTAAGCTCTGACCAGTGAGGCGCGCGCAAAGCGGCCGCCTTGTTCTTGCGTGCCTCTTCACCCCGGTTTCGACCCCAACTTAAATTCTATGCAGCCCCACTGGAAATGTCCCGAGCACGCGCCTATAATCCTTATGCTCGAAGTGAGTATTAGTTTGCTTCAGCCTGAATGACACCAGGGTCGCATCCGGTGATTTTTCGGTCCACAGATATGCTCAATATGAGCATAAGGAGTGCGCCATGGCCATGACTGCCACGCTGCAACGGGATTCGATGCCCGGCTTCGCCGAACGCCCTGCGCGGCCTATGGGCCCGAGCGCGGCGGAGCGTTTCGGCGTTCTGCCGAAGCCCGTTCTCGAATGGACGCCCGCCGTAGAACGCGCCACGGCGCATCTTTACGAGCGCGTAAAAGACGTGATCCCGGCAGTCGAATGGCCGTTCTTTGCGCCTTATGTGAAAGCGATCAACGAGATCAAGAAGCAGCGCAACGCTGTTATTCTGGCGCATAATTATCAGACGCCGGAAATTTTCCACTGCGTGTCAGATGTGGTGGGCGACTCTTTGCAGCTCGCACGCCTTGCCGCCAAGCAGGATGCCGAAATCATCGTGCAATGCGGTGTGCATTTCATGGCGGAGACGTCGAAGCTGCTCAGCCCCGAGAAGACCGTTCTGATCCCCGACATGCGCGCAGGTTGCTCGCTGGCGGAATCAATTACGGGTGCGGATGTCCGCTTGCTGAAAGAGCGCTATCCCGGCGTGCCTGTTGTCACTTATGTGAATTCCTCGGCCGATGTGAAAGCCGAGACGGATATTTGCTGCACATCGTCAAATGCCGTGCAGATCGTCGAAAGCCTCGGCGTCGATCGTGTCATCTTCCTGCCGGATGAATATCTCGGGAAGTATGTCGCCTCGCAAACGAAGGTGAAGCTCATCCTATGGAAAGGCCATTGCGAAGTTCATGAGCGCTTTTCCGGCGAAGAACTGCGCGCCTATCGCGATGCCGATCCGTCCGTGCAAATCATTGCTCATCCGGAGTGCCCGCCCGATGTGCTCGCCGAAGCCGACTTCACTGGCTCGACCGCGCATATGATCGATTGGGTGAAGGCGAAGAAGCCTGCCAAGGTCGTAATGGTGACGGAATGTTCGATGGCATCGAATGTGGCCGCCGAAGTGCCGGAGGTGAATTTCATTCGCCCGTGCAATCTCTGCCCGCACATGAAGCGCATCACGCTGCCGAAGATTCTCGACAGCCTTCTGAACATGACCGATGAAGTCGTGATCGACCCGGCAATTGCCGAGCGTGCACGCCTACCCATCGAGCGCATGATCAATCTCAAGAGCTGATCCGCATTGTAATCGGAAAGGCCGTCGCATGAGCGGCATCGTCATTGTCGGCGGCGGCCTCGCAGGCCTGTTCTGCGCGCTTGAACTCGCCCCCCACCCCGTCACCGTGCTTGCCGCTGCGCCGATTGGCGAAGGCGCATCGTCTGCCTGGGCGCAAGGTGGCATTGCCGCCGCCATCTCAGAAGGCGACAGCGCGGAACTGCACACACACGACACCATCATTGCGGGGGTCGGTCTCGTCGATGAAGCGGTAACGCTCGGCATGGCGCAGGAGGCGGGCGAGCGCGTACGCGATCTGTTGCGCTATGGCGTGCCATTCGACCGCGATCTCGAAGGCCATCTCGTGCAATCGCGCGAGGCGGCGCATTCGGCACGGCGCATTGTGCGCGTTGCGGGCGACCGTGCGGGCCGTGCCATAATGGATGCGCTCATCGCCAAAGTGCATGACACGCCGTCGATCACACTGCATGAAGGTTTCGTCGCCGAAGAATTGATCGTCCGCGAAGGCCGCATCGCCGGTGTGGTGGCGCGTGGCGAACGCGGACTCGCAGACGCTGCACATTTTTTCCGCGCCAGTGACGTGGTATTGGCGACGGGAGGCCTTGGCGCACTTTATGCGGTGACGACAAATCCGCCGGAATCGCGCGGGATCGGTCTCGCTTTGGCAGCGCGCGCAGGCGCGATCATTGCCGATCCAGAATTTGTACAATTTCATCCGACAGCCATAGCCATTGGACGCGACCCTGCTCCCTTAGCCACTGAAGCGTTGCGCGGCGAAGGTGCAACATTGATCGATGCTGATGGCGTGCGCTTCATGTTGCCTCTCCACACCGATGCCGAACTCGCGCCACGCGACATTGTTGCACGCGGTGTGTTTGCACAATGGCAGGCAGGCAAGGGTGCATTTCTCGATTGTCGTACCGCCATCGGTGCGGAGTTCGACGCAAAATTTCCAACCGTAGCGCGCATCTGCCGCGAAGCTGGCATCGATCCCGCTATCGCGCCCATCCCAATCATGCCTGCCGAGCATTATCATATGGGCGGCGTAAAGACGGATGCGCAAGGCCAGACAAGTCTGCCGGGCCTCTGGGCCGCGGGCGAAGTTGCATCGACCGGCGTGCATGGCGCCAACCGGCTTGCATCGAACTCGCTGCTCGAAGCTGTGGTGTTTGCATCACGCATCGCTGAGGCATTGAAGGGTAGAGCAGCAGACGCCATTGCACCGGAAAAATTGTCGCCCAATGTGCGGACCGATCCTCCTCCGGCTCTCGTCCATGCGTTGCGGCAAACGATGAGTGACCATGTCGGCGTTATTCGCGACGGTGCGGGCTTGCGGCAAGCTATCCAGAGTTTTGCCGATTTCCGTCGCGAGACGGAGGATCTTTGCGTTCATGCTATGCTCGATAGCGCGCTGCTCGTGACTGTCGCAGCACATCGGCGCCGTGAAAGCCGCGGCGGACATTGGCGCACAGATTATCCGGAAGCGTCACCCGCCTTTGCGCATCGCACTTTCATCACGCTGGACGAAGCCAAGGCATTGGGTCAGGAGATTCTCGCATGAGCGCCTTGTTCATCAATCCTCTCTCCATAGACACCCTGGTGCGCACTGCGCTCGACGAAGATCTGGGACGCGCGGGCGACATCACGTCGCTCGCGACCATTCCGGCAGGACGTACGGCGCAAGCTGATTTCGTCTTACGCAAGCCGGGCACGATTGCTGGGCTCGCCTTTGCCGAGGCGGCTTTCCGCCTCCTCGACCCAGCCGTGCGTTTTGAGAAAATGGCTCAAGATGGACAGGCCTTACCGGAACGCACGACACTGGCGCGCGTCTCCGGCAATGCCATCGCGATTTTGTCTGGCGAACGTGTCGCGTTGAATTATCTCGGCCGCTTGTCCGGCATCGCGACGCTCACGGCGCATTATGTCAAAGCTGTTTCTGGCACGCAGACCAAAATCGTCTGCACGCGCAAGACGACGCCGGGGCTGCGCGCGGCTGAAAAATATGCTGTGAAATGCGGCGGTGGTGCCAATCACCGCTTCGGTCTCGATGATGCCATCCTGATCAAGGACAATCATATCGCCGTTGCAGGTGGAATCGCACCCGCCTTACGCGCCGCCAAAGCTGCTGTCGGCCATCTCGTGAAAATCGAGATCGAGGTCGATACGCTCGATCAACTCCGCGAGGTGATCGCAGAAGGTGCGGATGTTGTCCTCCTCGACAATATGAACCCCGCCACATTACGTGAAGCCGTCAGGCTCATCGGTGGGCGCATGAAGAGCGAGGCCTCCGGCGGCGTCAATCTCGAAACGGTGCGCGCAATTGCCGAAAGCGGCGTCGACATGATTTCTGTTGGCGCGTTGACGCATTCAGCCAGTGTGCTCGACATTGGGCTTGATATTGCGATCTGAAAGTTGCTGCTCACCAACGCAATAGCAAACGGCCGCTCAGCGCTCCCATCACAGTCAAGGCAATGGCGACTGCGCCGTACCAAAAGACAACAAAAAAGGGTGAGTCGTCCGGGCAATGGACGGCGTAGATCAAGCCCGCAACAGAAGCGCAGAAAAAGCCTGCAACAGCACCGGAGGCAACCGCCCCTTCTGGTGCGCCCCCCCGTAATGTCACGAGCATTGCGGCCAATAGGGGCAGTCCGATCAGTGGCATAACAGTAAGGCAGAAAATGCCGTTTTCGCCCATCAGGGCGCGATTCCATTCACCGCGCGGAAGCAGCATGGCCTCACCGCCGATCATCGCCAACCAATAAAGCGCAGCCCAACCCAGCAGCCTCAAATCACGCGGCTTCACTGCAATCGGTCCCGCGGCCCGATGTAGAACTGGCCACAGCGCCAATATCAGCGCGAGGAGAAGGCTCAACTTGAAGAGAAATCGCACATCGCCAAGCGCTGCGATGCCATCGCCACGCAATCCGTACAACCCATAGAAAACACTTCCTACCAGTACGGTCGAAATACCAACACGAAAGCGGATTTGCTCTGACATGCGCCGGGGCGAGGACGGCAGATCTTCCACCAAAGCCCCAATCAACGGATGCGTGTGCATCAACGCTCACTCCCATAAATACGTGCCAACGTCTTCAATCCGCGATGTAAGGTGACACGCGCCGTTCCCTCGCTGATGCCTAGGCGTTGCGCCGCATCGCGGATGGAGAGACCTTCGACAGAGACAGCCAAAACGATTGTCCGTTGACGATCACCTAAACGATGCACAAAGCGAACAAGCTCTTGCTCGGAAAGACCTTCACGACCGACAGGCGCTTCGATGATTTCCTCAAACTCATCAAGCGGCACTTCCAATCGGCGGCCACGACGTCGCAATGCATCGATGATTTTGTGCCGGGCGATGCCATAGACCCAAGGCATGACCATGGCGCTCTCATCCCATGTATGCCGACGCATATGAATAGCCAACATGATCTCCTGAACGACATCTTCAGAGTCGACGGTAGCAGCCCCCACCCGCGCTAGAGATTTTACCGCTATTTCGCGCAAAATCGGCAGCAAAGCCGACAGGAGACTGCGATAGGCATCTTGGTCACCCCGGTTCGCCGCACGCATCCATGCGGAGAGCTGCTCATCCCTGCCCTTCAATGCATCCATTCTCAATCCCATTCGCATGAAAACCGAAATTGTTACAAATCCGACTCAAAGTTTTTCAAAAATTCTTTTCGCATGCTCATTGTAACGCAAAGCAGACTCCAACCGAAAGAGTGACATGGGCATTGGCCCGTTCACACCTTGAGGAGATCTATGATGATCAAGACGTCGTTACAGCTTTCACTTGCAGCTGCAGCTTTGCTGGCCACATCAGTGACAGTCCCAGCACAGGCTCAGTCGAGCGACAAAGAGCGTTGCTTTGGCGTCTCATTAAAAGGTCAGAATGATTGTGCCGCCGGTCCTGGCACAACCTGCGCAGGAACATCCAGCGTCGATTATCAAGGTAATGCTTGGAAATATGTGCCTAAGGGCACGTGTTTGTCGATCACAACGCCAAAGGGAAAAGGCTCGCTCGAAGCGAAACGGGCTTGAGCGAGCGGCAACCTACATTATCCAACACGCCTTTCGTCTGGGGATTTCATCATGCAAGAGAGCAGACCGCCTTTGGGAGCCGGGGTGTCGTTTAAGCCAGATCATTACGAAGATCTCTCCAGCGGCCAGGTCGAGCTTTCATTTATTGAAGTCCATGCAGAGAATTATATGGGATCAGGCGGACGTCCCATCGCCATGCTCGATCGCCTTCGACAACACTACAGCCTATCGCTTCATGGTGTTGGACTTTCGATCGGTGGCGAAGCTCCGCCTGACCCTCAGCATTTGCAGCGCGTGAAGGCTATTTGTGAAAGGTTTCAACCATGCAGCTTTTCGGAGCATCTGGCATGGTCGACCCATGAGGGTGCTTATTTAAACGATCTTCTCCCTCTCCCCTATACCGCCCAGACGTTAGGGCGCGTTTGCGATCACATCGATCTGATTCAAACCACGCTCAAGCGTGAAATTTTACTCGAAAATCCAGCAACCTACATTACGTTTTCAGAATCGACATGGACGGAAGTCGACTTCATTCATCAGATTGCACAACGTACTGGATGCGGTCTTCTTCTTGACCTTAACAACGTACATGTCTCCGCAGGGAATCACAGTTTTTTGGCACAGGATTATCTTGTCCATTTCCCATTGCAAAAAGTCAGGGAAATTCACCTTGCAGGGCACGCCATCGAACAATTCGAAGATGAAAAATTGTTGATCGACACGCATGATCGTACCGTTAGCGAGGAGGTGTGGGACTTGTTTGAAACCGTCATTGCAACGGTTGGGCCCATCGCGACATTGATCGAATGGGATCAAGACATTCCGCAATTCTCGACTTTACTTGCCGATGCACAACGCGCCAATGCTCGTCTTACCCATTATGCTGGTACTATGGTGGCGCCATGATTGAGGATGTTTTTGCAAGACATCTGCGTTCTGGAGCAGAGCCACCTGAAGGATTGATTGCAAGCGGGAGACCCGACCGTCGTTTTGCAGTTTATCGCAACAATGTTGTTCACAGCCTTACGACGGCGCTCGCTACCCGCTTTCCCGCGACTCAGCGTCTTTTGGGAATTGAGTGTTTTCAAGCCTGCGCACAGCTTTTCGTCGAGAGCTACAAGCCGATATCGCCCGTCATGATGTTTTATGGCGATGATTTTCCGGCGTATCTTACGACGCTTCCCAGCCTTACCAATTGGCCATTTTTAGCCGATGTCGCACGCATTGAAGTGGCGCGAACTCGTGCCTATCATACTATTGATCGCGCGCCGCTCCGGCTCAAGGTTGGCGATGCCGATGAAATCGAGACCTATCTTAATCGTGTCTTCAATCCCCATCCAGCAGCGAGCGTCTTTCATTCACCCTAT
Organism: Hyphomicrobiales bacterium; assembly: GCA_027488155.1. Taxonomy (GTDB): domain Bacteria; phylum Pseudomonadota; class Alphaproteobacteria; order Rhizobiales; family Beijerinckiaceae; genus TNE-4. The sequence goes on from JAIYCE010000007.1 coordinate 7,164, forward strand.
CCTGCAGGCACGATCTGGGCAGCCAGCGGCACCGCGGAGGCGCTCCCACCAGAAGCATGGCGCGATGAAACGATCGCCGTTACGCGTGCCGCATATGAGGTTCAGGTCTCCCTTGTGCCACGCGGAACTGCGATTTGCATTGACGCCATTGGTAAAGGTGTTGTTCTCGGCGAAGCAATCGCAATCGCCTGTCACGCAGACGAAGAATACGATCCAGCACTCATTTTAGCGACCTTGTTGCGTTGCAATCTTCTCGTAGACCCGCAACAGGAAAGTGATCATGAAAGTTCATAACGAAAAGGCACAGAGCGTCTCAGTATCGATCGTCACAGCCATCAATCAAGTGATCGCGTTGATGTCGCGCATTCCAAACGACGCGATCGCGCTATTGGCCCGAATTTCGATCGGTGCCATTTTTTGGCGTTCGGGCGCGACCAAGGTGAACGGATTTTCTCTTTCGGAAAATGCGATCGAGTTATTTCGTGAGGATTACAAATTACCTTTTATCGATCCCGTTGTTGCTGCAACATTGGCGGCGCTTGCCGAGCATATCTTTCCAGTACTTTTGATCGTCGGCTTGGCGAGCCGACTCTCTGCGACCGCACTTCTCGGCATGACCGCCATTATTCAATTCTTCGTCTATCCCGGAGCATGGCCGATCCATGGCGTTTGGGCCACCGCTTTACTTGTAATCATCGCGCGCGGTCCCGGTCTTATTTCATTGGACGCGCTCATTGCCAAAAGAATGCGTCCCTAAATCCGCGGCTTCTCGCCCGAAGCCTCGATGCGGCGGAAAGCATCGGTGTTGCAGCCAGGGCAGACTTGCGAGATGGTCGGGTGCGCCAGATAAAAGATGTGACGGCCGATGACGTCCATCTTCTTGAGATGTTTGCCCCAGCGCGGGCTGACATAATTGGCGTGATAATGCGTCGCGTTGGCAACGCGCTGATTGTAGTTGGATCCGTCCAGAACGGCTTTTGAAAGCCTTACTGCAGTCGCCCAAGGCCCGGGCTCAGTCACGGCCAGCGATTTGCCTTCGCAGGTGAAGGTGAATTCGCAGGCCAGATGTTTGTGGCTGTTCTGATAGACAACACCGCAGATCGATGTCGGATAAAGTCCGCTCTTGATGCGGTTGAGCACGACTTGTGCGACGGCAGCCTGCCCGAGTTCCGGCTCGCTGCGCGCTTCGAAATAAACCGCTTCTGCGAGGCAGCGCTCCTCGCGTGACAGATTGGCGGTGCCGATCAGATCGCGATAGCCCCTACCCGCACGCGTGACAGGTTCCTCGGCTTTCAATGTCGATAGGCCCTGCACCGTGTTGGGGGCCACGGCTGCGATTGTCACGGTCTTCTTCACGCGCTTTTGCGTCTCAGCTTGAGCGGGCTTCGCATCAGCAACAATGATGGCGTCATTGCCTGTTTCGACATGCAGTGGTGTTGTCGAAGCGATGGTGAATGCGTCAGGCGTTGCCGGGGTCGTTTGTGCTGTTACAGCTTCGGCCTGTGCCGGCGTCATGCCAGCGGCCGCTGCTTCGGGCGACATCGGCGCAGAGGCGAGCGCGGTGCTTGTGCCACCTGCGACCGGCGCGTATTCGAAGCGGAGATAAGCACGGGGATGGAGCGCGGCGGATGCGCTGCCTGAAAAATGCGAGTGCACGCCATCGCGCGGCGGCGCCATCATCCAGCCGTCGGGCGATGGCATGACAATCGCAAAATCTTGGCTCGCATCGGGATCGAGATCGCTCTTCATGCGGCGCTCGACGACGGGCCATTGGCGCGGCCCTGGTTTGAGGTCCGAGCGCAAGGGCTCGCCCATGCCGGGCTCGGCTTCGAACTTGCGTGCTGTCCCGAACAGCAACCCAAAGGCTGGGTTGGCTGAGCGAGAATCCGCTGGCAATGACGAGAGCAGCCAGGCGGACGAGATGGGCGGAACGGTTTTTTCGCCGATGACAGCCTTCGCTTCGCCAAGAATGGCGGCGGAATAGCCAGTGGTGACATCAATGCCGGCGGATGCCGTGAAGCTGACAAGCAAGCCTGCGCAAAGCCCCCAACGGCTCAAGCGCAAACCCCAACTGGGACGCTTCCCACGCATCGACAAACCCGCAAAGCCACTCAGGCGACAGGCTTCGTTTATCGTCGATTAGCGTTGACGGATGGTTAAGCTGGGCACGAAATGGGGATTTCGGGCCAAGCAGGAGACGCGGGATCCACGATGGACGCATCACCTCCGGATCGATTTACGCCGTGCTAGCGGCCTTCACGCCCAGCGCGGACTGGGCCGCCGCCAAGCGCGCAATCGGCACGCGATAGGGCGAGCAGGACACGTAATCGAGCTCAATCTTCTCGCAGAAAGCGATCGAGGCGGGGTCGCCACCATGCTCGCCGCAAATCCCGAGCTTGATATCTTTGCGCGTCATGCGCCCGCGCTCGGCAGCGAATTTTACCAATTCGCCGACTCCATCCTGATCGATGGTGACAAACGGATCGGCAGGCAGAATGCCTTTTGCGGTGTAGGGCCCCAAGAAGGATGCAGCGTCGTCACGGCTAATGCCAAGCGTCGTCTGCGTCAGATCGTTGGTGCCGAAAGAGAAGAATTCCGCTGCTTCTGCGATTTCAGCCGCGCGCAGCGCCGCTCGTGGCAGTTCGATCATGGTGCCGACCTGATAATCGAATTGTGCCCCGGTTTCCTTCTTTACCGCTTCGGCCATGGCATCGATGCGGCCTTTGACGAGATCGAGTTCCGGCTTGGTCATAACAAGCGGTACCATCACTTCAGGAATGACGGCTTTGCCGGTTTTCTTCGCTGCGTCGACGGCTGCTTCGAATATAGCACGCGCCTGCATCTCGGCGATTTCAGGATAAGCGACCGCGAGGCGGCAGCCACGGAAGCCGAGCATCGGATTGAATTCGTGCAATTCGGCGGCGCGCTGTTTCAACTTCTCGGGCGAGGCGTTCATCGCGGTCGCGACTTCGGCGATTTCCTCATCCGTATGTGGCAGGAATTCATGCAGCGGCGGATCAAGTAGACGGATTGTCACCGGCAGACCCGACATGATCGTGAACAATTCAACGAAATCTGCGCGCTGCATCGGCAGCAATTTGGCGAGCGCGGCGCGGCGGCCCTTCTCGTCATCGGCCAGAATCATCTCGCGCATGGCGACGATGCGGTCGCCTTCGAAGAACATATGCTCCGTCCGGCAGAGGCCAATCCCTTCAGCGCCAAAACTACGCGCGGTGCGGGCATCCAGCGGGGTTTCAGCATTGGCGCGCACCTTCATGCGGCGCACACGATCGGCCCAGCCCATCAACGTCCCGAATTCGCCGGAGAGTTCCGGCTCCAGCATTTTCACCGCACCATGCAGCACCTGACCTGTCGTGCCGTCAATGGTGATGAAATCGCCCTTCTTCAACGTTACCCCGCCGGCTACCATCGTTTGCGCGGCATAATCGACGCGCAACATCCCGGCACCCGAAACGCAAGGCTTGCCCATGCCGCGTGCAACCACCGCCGCGTGCGAGGTCATGCCACCGCGCGTCGTGAGAATGCCTTCGGCTGCGTGCATGCCGTGAATGTCTTCCGGCGAGGTCTCGATGCGGACGAGAATAACCTTCTTGCCCGCCGCCTTCGCCGCTTCGGCTTCATCGGAGTCGAAAACAATTTCGCCAGCTGCCGCGCCGGGCGAGGCCGGCAGACCCGAAGCGATCACCTTGCGATCGGCATTGGGGTCGATGGTTGGGTGCAGCAATTGGTCGAGCGAGGCGGGGTCGATCCGGCCCACCGCTTCGTCTTGCGTAATGAGACCTTCGGCTGCGAATTCGACAGCAATCTTCAGCGCCGCTTTCGCGGTGCGCTTGCCATTGCGCGTCTGCAGCATCCAGAGCTTACCGCGCTCGATCGTGAATTCAACGTCCTGCACATCGCGATAATGTTTTTCGAGCAGGCCGCAAATGCGTAAGAACTCCTTGAAAGCCTCAGGCATTACTTTTTCAAGCGAAGGACGATCCGAGCCAGCTGCAATGCGCGCCTTCTCCGTAATGTCCTGCGGGGTGCGAATGCCTGCGACCACGTCTTCGCCCTGCGCGTTGACAAGAAATTCGCCGTAGAGCTCCTTCTCGCCCGTCGAGGGATTGCGTGTGAACGCGACGCCGGTGGCAGAGGTTTCGCCAAGATTGCCGAACACCATGGCCTGCACATTGACGGCGGTGCCCCAGCTCGCAGGGATATTGTGCAATTCGCGATATTTGATGGCGCGCGCATTCATCCACGAGCCGAATACAGCACCAATCGCGCCCCAGAGTTGCTCCTTGGGATCCTGCGGAAAATCCTTGCCGATCGCATCCTTCACGATCGCCTTGTATTTGCCGATCAGCGTCTTCCAATCCGCGGCAGTCAGCGCGGTATCGAGCGTGACGCCTTTGCGCTCCTTGTATTCTTCAAGCGCATCTTCGAAATGGTGATGATCGACGTCGAGCACGACGTTCGAATACATCTGGATGAAGCGACGATAGGAATCATAAGCGAAGCGCTCATCATTGGCGCCTTTGGCCAAAGCTTCGACGGTGACATCGTTGAGGCCGAGATTGAGAACCGTATCCATCATACCCGGCATCGATGCGCGCGCACCGGAACGGACCGACACGAGGAGCGGATTGGCATTATCGCCAAAGATTTTGCCTGTAAGTTCGCCAACATGGGCGAGCGCGTTCTCAACCTGCGCCTTGAGTTCCGCCGGATAAGTCTGCCCATTGGCATAATAATAGGTGCAGACTTCCGTCGAGATTGTGAAGCCGGGCGGCACCGGAAGACCGAGATTGCTCATCTCGGCGAGATTGGCCCCCTTGCCGCCAAGGAGATTGCGCATCCCAGCTTGGCCTTCGGCCTTGCCGTCACCGAATGTGTAAACCCATTGCGTCATCTGGCGGTCCCTTCGCAGGCGCAAAAAGTACGATGTCCCTTCGCGTATTCCGTCCGAAAACGCAATATCGGACCCGCCCGGACAGCCATGCAGACGCCGGGCGAGGCCGTTCAGTTCTAGTTCAGGCTTTGCGCAAAGCCAGTGCCATCTGGATCCAACCGAAGCCAACGAAAACGAGATCGACGCCGAGGAAGATGCCAAGCACGAAAGCCCCTGAAGCAGGCCATTGCGCGATGATCATGCCGCCGAGCGCAACCGTGATGATGCCGGAGACCACGATCCAGATCCACGGGCTACCGTCCTTCATCTTTGTGGCGAGGAAAATGCGCAGGAAGCCCGAGAAGAGCAGGCTCCATCCCAGAATGAGTGTCAGTATGCTCGCGGCCAAGGCCGGGTTCTGGAAAGCGACAAAACCGCCGACGACATAAAGCGCGCCCAGCAAAACCCAGAGGATCGACTGGCCCCAGCTCTTCATCTGGAATGCCGAAGCGATCTCGACGATGCCGGCCAGGATCATCATGGCGCCGACAATATAGACGCTCGCGACCGTCGCTGCCACGACAGAACCCAGCGCCACGAAACCAGCGAAAGTATAGACGATGCCGAGGATGAGCACCCATTTCCACTTGCTGCGAATGGCCGCGATGGCAGTAGCCAAGGTCGGGCCCTGATCGGTTTCGGTGTTTGTCATACGCAAATCCCCCATTCAATGCAGCGGGCCATCCCCCGCCTCGCCGACCCTTATAGACCGGTTTGAACGAATTGGCTTCTTTCCCCAGTTGAAAGCCTGCGCGTTCCGCGCGACAAACCCCGACCCGGATCGAAGCCTGAGGAGCCCTTATGACACCCTTTCGCGCCCTTGTGATCGACAAGAAGGACGAAACCCAAAGCGTGGGCATACGCCCGCTCGACCCTTCCGAACTGATGGAGGGTAATGTCCTCGTCCGGGTCACACATTCGACCGTCAATTACAAGGATGGGCTGGCGCTTACGGGCAAAGCCCCGGTGGTGCGCCGCTTTCCCATGGTGCCCGGGATCGATTTCGCTGGGATTGTTGAGGAATCGGACGATCCGACCTTCAAGAAGGGCGATGCCGTCCTTCTGAATGGTTGGGGTACGGGCGAGACGCATCTTGGTGCTTATGCAGATTATTCGCGCGTCAAAGCCGATTGGCTGATCCGGCTGCCGCAGGGACTCAATGCGGCGGAAGCCATGGCGATCGGTACAGCCGGTTACACCGCAATGCTGGCCGTTATGGCGCTCGAACATCATGGCATGACGCCTGATCGGGGTGCTGCCATCGTCACAGGTGCTGCAGGTGGTGTTGGCTCTGTTGCAATTTCGCTGCTCGCCAAAGCAGGCTGGCATGTCATCGCCTCAACAGGGCGCGTGAGCGAAGCCGATTATCTGAAATCGCTCGGAGCGAGCGAAGTGATCGACAGGGCCGAGTTGTCCGGTCCAGCCAAACCGCTCGCGAAGGAACGCTGGGCGGCGGGAGTCGATTCCGTCGGTTCGACGACGCTTGCCAATTTGATTGCCGCCACACGTTATGGCGGCGCGATTGCCGCTTGCGGTCTCGCGCAGGGCATGGATCTGCCAACAAGCGTCGCGCCTTTCATTTTGCGCGGCGTCTCGCTGCTCGGCATCGACAGCGTGATGTGCCCAAGAGCGAAGCGCGCGGACGCGTGGACGCGGCTTGCCCGCGATCTCGACCGCGCGGCGCTCGCCAAAATGACCACAATGATCGGCTTTGGCGACATTCAGAAAGCCGCTGCCGACATCATGGCCGGCCAGATCCGCGGTCGCGTCGTCGTTGATATGGCGAAATAATCGGGATGACGAAATAATCAGGCCGCTTCGGCGGCGGCGCCAACAAGTTTACGTGCGTCCGCCGCTGACATCGGATGGCCGAAGGCAAAGCCTTGCGCAAATTCGCAGCCAAGCTGCGCCATCTCGACGGCATCCGATTCCGTCTCGACGCCTTCAGCAACGATCTCCATGCCGAGATCGTGTCCCATCTGAACGATCGAGCGCAGGATGATGGGGCGCACACCGCGCTGATCGGGGCGGACCAAGGATTTGTCGATTTTCAGCGTATCGAAAGGGAAACGCTGGAGATAGGCGAGCGACGAGTAGCCCGTACCGAAATCATCCAACGAAAGCCCTGCGCCCAAATCTTTCAAGCGCACAAAAATCTGCGCCGACAATTCGGGATTTTCCATCATCAAGCTCTCGGTGATTTCGAGCCGGAGGGTGCCGCGAATGACCGTCGTGCGCGATAAGACCGTCTTCACGTCGAGCAGAAGATCGTGGCGGAAGAGCTGGCGACTCGAGACATTGACGCTGGCAAAAAGCGGCGGATCGACAACGAGTGCCGTCTGCCACGCCGCCAATTCGCGTGCTGTGCGATCGAGGACATAAAGACCGAGTTCGGTGATGAGTCCCGTCTCTTCTGCAATTGGAATGAATTCACCGGGTAGCAGCACGCCAAGACGCGGATGGTTCCAGCGAACCAGCGATTCAAACCCAGCGACTGTCCGGTCGGTCAGCCGCACAATAGGTTGGAAGGCGACCGTCAATTCGTTGCGTTCGAGGGCGCGGCGCAGATCGTGCTCCATCGCCATGCGGTCGGTCCGTTGCGCGCGCATTGCTGGGCGGAATGTTTCAACGCGATCTCCGCCCAGCCGCTTGGCATGCATCATCGCAATTTCTGCATTGCGCAGCATTTCAGTCCCGCGGCCGTCAATGGTTGAATCAGTCAACGCCATGCCGATGGAGGCGGTGAGGAACACATCGCGCTCGCCGAAACTGTTAGGCGTTGCGATGACCTTACGCATGGATTCGACAAGGGCTGCCACACCACCCACGTCCTGCTCAGATAGGATCATCACTGAGAATTGATCCCCGCCGATGCGCGATAGCGTATCTTGCGCCTTCAAGAGGCGCGACAGGCGTCGTGCGAGCGTCAACAGAAGGGAATCGCCAACCGCCAGACCAACAAGATCGTTCACATCCTTGAAGCCGTCGATGTCGATGAGCAGCAGCGTCGGGCGTACGGCTTCATCAGTGCGAGCGAGCGTTAGCGCGGCATCAAGACGGTCAAGGAAGAGGCGGCGGTTCGGCAGACCCGTCAAATGATCGTGCAACGAATCTTGCAGCAACCGCTCTTCCGATACTTTCACATCGGTAATGTCGTTGAGTGTACCGATGATGCGCTGGACCTCGCCATCGGTACCGAGCACGGGGCGCGCCTTCAGCGCAATCCAGTGATAACGGCCATCGATTGCTTTGATGCGAACATCAACGCTAACGCGGCCGCGGCGATGCTCAAGAGTGGAGTCGAGCGTAGCACGGAAACGGTCGCGGTCGAATTGGTGAATATTTTCAACGAAAGACGCAGCAGACCCTTCGAGCGTGCCGTGCTTCAATCCAAGTTGCTGTTCAAGATCATTACCAACGGTGATGCGATCGGAGATGACGTCCCAGTCGAACAGGGTCGCGCCTGAGCCTGTCAGCGCCAGCGCGCGGCGTTCAGCATCGCTCACCTGTCCCTCAGCAAAACCACCCCCGGCAAACGCATGCTGAATGACAGTAAAGCCGATCAGCATGACAATAAGGACAAGGCCACCGATGAGGGCCGGTGCGGCCGCATCGTTGGACAATTGGCCCGTGATCATAAAGCCTGCCGCCACGACCCAAGCGAGCAATAAGAACCAAGTCGGGATCAGCATCAGCGCACGGTCATAGCCATGCGTCGACAGATAGATGACGAGCAGGAAGCCGAAAGCGGCGACGCCGCCAATCGAAATGCGTGCAACGCCCGCGGCAACGGGCGGGTTAAATAGAGCAAGTCCGATCAGCGCGCCCAGAAACAAAAGCCAGCCAATCGTGATGTGGCTCAGGCGTACATGCCAGCGATTGAGATTGAGATAGGCAAACAGAAAGACAAGTAGCGTCGCGGCCAATACCGCTTCAGCGCCGGCGCGATAGATTTGTTCACCGCGCTCCGTTGTCGGGATGATTTTCTGCCAGAAGCCGAAATCGATGCAGACATAAGCGAGCACGGCCCAAGCGAGTGCGGCCGCAGCCGGAAAAATCACAGCCCCACGCACAACGAAAACGATGGTGAGAAACAAGGCAAGCAGGCCGGCAATACCGATCACGATGCCGCGATAGAGCGTCAGCCCATTCTGCTTGTCTTTATAATCGTCAGCGTTCCACAAATAGAGCTGCGGCAGATGGGGCGTCGCCAGCTCGGCGACATACGTCACGGTCGCACCGGGATCGAGCACGATTTCGAAAATGTCAGCTTCGGCGTTTTCCTCACGCACCGGACTTTCGCCTTGGCTGGCCGTCACGGCTGTAATCCGCGTGGAGCCGAGATCGGGCCAGACGACGCCGGAACCAACAAGGCGCGAATGCGGCGCGACGAGCCAGCGCGTGATCTGCTCGGATGTGTCGTTCTTAAGAGCGAAAACGATCCAGTCGGGACGTGAGCCTTCTTCTGCCGCCGCCACTTGAATGCGGCGCACGATCCCATCAGGCCCCGGCGCCGTCAGGATCTGGATAGCATCGCCTTGCGACTGATAGCTGTCGATCCGGGGGAGGAGGTCAATGGCTGGAGCCTCAGGCCGTACCCGGACTGCTTCGACCGCGCAGGCCGGTCCCGCCACCAAAAAGGTGAAGCCTATCAGCGCAAACAGCGAGAAGAGCCGGGCAAAAAGCGGCGACATGAGCCTCTTCAGAATAAAGGCGGCAGCAGAGCCGCCGGACAAATCATGAGGCCTCGAGCCCCGATTACGCTCTGGCCACACTCCTAAGCGGGACAGCGGGTTAGGGCAAGATCAGCCCTGATCCATGCTTAAAGTGGGTATGCGGAGGAACACGGCCCAAATATGTCAGCCTTTCAGATCCTCGGGCAAAAGGGCGTGGAGAAGGTGATCCTGCCAGCGCCCAGCAATGCACAGATATTCTCGCGCATAACCCTCGCGGCGGAACCCGGCCTTTTCAAGCACCCGCCGAGAAGCCTCGTTTTCGGGGATGCAGGCCGCCTCGATCCGGTGAAGCCGGAGCTGATCGAAGCCAAATCGACAGGCCAGCCGGACGGCATCCGTCATATGGCCTTTGCCGGTGAAGCTTGCGCCGATCCAGTAGCCAATACTGGCCGATTGGGCGACGCCGCGCCGGATATTGGCGATGGTGATAGCGCCGATCAGTTCCCCATTGTCCCGGAAAACAAAGAATGGAACCGACTGATCGCCTGAAAATTCGGAGGCGTAACGGCGAATGCGACGACGAAACGCCGGGCGGGTCAGATCGTCCTCGGGCCAGAGCGGCTCCCACGGTTCGAGATGGGTGCGGCTTGCATCGCGCAGACGCGCCCATGCTTCGAAATCATCGGAGCGCGGCAGACGCAACATCAGGCCATAGCCGCGCAGGACAGGCTCAGGGAAAGCGGTGCGAGCGAGGCTGAAAAGGGCCATGTGCGTCCCCTCCCCGTCAGGCTGCCGCCACACCCATACGGGCGCGCAGAGTTTCGGCGGACGACAATTTACGGACCGGACCAATCGCGGCCAGAGCGGGCGGGGCATCAAACAGGCTCATGGCGGCAGCGCGCACTTCGTCCACGCCGATCGCATCGATAGCGTCGGACATTTCCTGTCGCGAGAGAACGCGACCGAAAGCGAGCACGTGCTGGGCCATCTGTTCGGCACGACGGGCCGGGCTTTCGAGCGCCATCATCAGCGACATTTTCAGCTGCGCGCGGGCGCGCGCGACTTCCGTCTCGTTGGGACGCTCTGCCGCTTCGCGCATGATGTCGGTTGTAACACGCATGAATTCATCAACATCCTCGCCGCTCGTTCCCCCATAAAGCACGAGCGCGCCCGTATCGGAGAACGGCATCATGCTGGAGAAGACAGAATAGCAGAGACCGCGTTCCTCGCGCAGCTCTTGGAATAAGCGCGACGACATGCCGCCACCGAGCAGGCTCGAAAAGACATGCAGCGCATAATGGCGCGGATCGCGGAATGACAGCCCCCGAAACGCAAGCGCGAGATGAGCCTGTTCAAGCGATTTCACCGACCGCGCCTCTCCGCCAGTCCATTGCGCTGCGGCCGCATCGTCTGCCGCCCCTTTGGGAAAAGCAGCAAAGCGATGGGCAACCTCAGCGACGATGGCATCATGGTCAATGGCACCGGAAGCGGCGACCACCATGTCGGGCGCGCGATAACGACGATCGAGAAAACCGCGCATCGAGGCGGCATTCTGCGCTTTGACCGATTGCGGAGTACCGAGAATGCGACGGCCGAGCGGATCGTCGGCATAGGCGGCTTCGAGCACCATGTCGAACACAAGCTCGTCTGGCGCGTCTTCGTAAGCGCCGATCTCCTGCAGGATAACACCCTTCTCGCGCTTCAACTCGTCCGAATCGAAGGTTGGTTCGGTGAGAATATCGGCAATCAGATCAAGCGCGAGCGGTGCATCTTCACCCATGAGGCGGACATAATAGGAGGTCCGCTCGACATTGGTTTCAGCATTGAGATCGCCGCCAACAGCCTCAATCTCTTCGGCAATCTGGCGCGCTGTTCGCCGTTTGGTGCCTTTGAAAGCCATATGCTCAAGAAGATGAGCGAGCCCATGTTCGTTTTGCTTTTCATGGCGCGAACCGGCTGCGATCCATACGCCGAGTGCCGCCGTCGATAGATGCGGCATGGCTTCGGTGACAATGCGCAGCCCGCTGTCGAGCGTAGCGATCGTCACGGCTTCACGACGCATCATGCTGAAGCCGTCTGTGCCGCGCGCGCAATCGAGCGCACGAATTCTTCGACGTCAGCTTGCTCGTTTGGAAGGCGTGTAAAAATCTCTCGCCGTTCCATCAAATCTGACAGGTGAGGCGGAAGCTCCGGCCGCACACCGATCGCCGATTCAACAGCAGCCGGGAATTTTGCCGGATGGGCCGTGCCGAGTACGATCATCGGTGTTGCCGGATCTTTTTTGAGTGCGCGCAGGCCAGACACAACACCCACCGCTGTGTGCGGATCGAGAACGTAGCCCGTCGTATCATACCATTCCTTCATCGCGCCGCGGACTTCGTCTTCGCGCGCGGCAGAAGCAGAAAATTCTGCTCGGATCCGTGCGAGAGGCTCATCGGCAATAGCGAAGGAGCCTGATTGTTTGAGCGAGCCCATGAGGCGTGAAACAGCAGCCGCATCGCGGCCATAGGAATCGAACAGGAGGCGCTCAAAATTGGACGAGACTTCGATATCCATGGATGGCGAAGTTGTTGCGTGCACGCCTTTCATCTCGTAACGGCCCGATTGCAGCGTACGCGCGAGAATATCATTATCGTTGGTGGCTACATCCAGCATCGCGACCGGCAATCCCATGCGCTTGGCGACATAGCCTGCGAGAATGTCGCCGAAATTCCCGGTGGGAACGGAGAACGAGACTTTACGATGCGGGCCGCCCAGAGCAACGGCAGACGTGAAATAATAGACGATTTGCGCGACGATGCGAGCCCAGTTGATCGAATTGACACCAGCGAGCTGCAATTCGTCGCGGAAACTGTGATGGTTAAACATCGCCTTGACGAGCGCCTGACAATCGTCAAACGAGCCATCGAGAGCAACGGCGTGCACATTGTCTGCATCGACCGTCGTCATCTGGCGACGCTGCACATCGCTGACGCGACCGTGCGGGAATAAGATCACGACGTCGACACGCTTCAGGCCCTTGAAGGCGTCGATAGCGGCACCGCCCGTATCGCCCGACGTCGCGCCGACAATGGTCGCGCGTTCGCCGCGCTGCTCGAGCACATGATCCATCATGCGGCCAAGAAGCTGCATCGCCACATCTTTGAAGGCGAGCGTCGGGCCATGGAAAAGCTCAAGCACGAAGAGATTGGCGTCGAGTTGCACCAACGGGCAGACGGCGCGATGACGGAATGTGCCATAAGCTTCGTCGATCATGCGACGCAGCGCATTCGGTGCGACCGCATCGCCCGTGAAGGCGGAGATCACCGTCTCGGCGACATCGGCATAAGAACGCCCAGCGAAATCAGCAATCGTGGACTGTTCGAGCGTAGGAATGGCTTCGGGCCAATAGAGTCCGCCATCGCGGGCAAGGCCGGCCAGCAGCGCATCGGCAAAACGAAGGGCGGGCGCCTGGCCGCGGGTCGAGACGTGGAGCACGATGAAATCCTTTCGGGCGCGAAATTAGGGGCGGCGCGATCCGGTGACAAGCGTAGCCCGACCACGCTCATCGGCGAGAAGGCGGCGTGCCCAGAAAAGGAAGAAGCCCAGCACGCCTGCCGACAGCATGAACCATGTGATGGCGTATTGCAGATGATTGTTGGGGAAGGACACTACCGTGTGACCGCCCTTGGGCCAGCCGCCGGGCTGCGGCGTCGCATCGGCATCGACACTGAAAGGAGCCGTCCGCGCGAGGCCTGTGGCGTTCGCGAAGGCGGCCGGATCACGCGTGAAAAAGAGCTTCGCCTTGCCGTCATCGTCAGGCGTGAAAAGGCCGCGCGGCTGCGGCGTCCGCAGGATGCCGGTGACGGTCACCGGACCCTTCACCTGACCCTCGGCGCGTGTCGCAGTATCCTTCCGATCCTTGGTGATGAAGCCCCGATTGACGAAGACAATCGCCCCATTCGTCAATTGCAAAGGCGTAATGACAAACAAGCCGGGAAGATTGTCGCGGCCGTTGTGCAAAACGCCGTAGAGAAACAGCTCATTGTCGTGCAGGAATTCGCCGGTCAGCGTGACCTTGGTGTAATCCGTGACCTTGGCTTTCAGCACGGGCCATTCAGCTTCGGCAGGCAAGGCTTGCGGTTGCCCGGCCAGCGACGCCTCAATTCGTTTGGCGAAGCGTTCTTTCGCGCCAAGACGCTCCAATTGCCAAAAACCGAGGCTCACCAAAAGCGCCAGGGTGAATGCCGTGAAAAGGCCGGGCCACAGCAGAACGCGCCATGCAGGACGGATCGTTTCAGCGCTCAAGGCGTCCCTCCGCAGCATTATTGGCAAATTGAAGCGCGATCATCAGACCTTTGAGCGGGCGCAGTAATCCCAGACACACAATGAGCGCAGCCGGAATCCAGAGAAGAGCATGCACCCAGAAGGGCGGCTCATAGCGCAACTCAACGAAGAGCGCGGCACCGACAACCAGAAACCCAGCGATGAACATGATAAACACCGCTGGCCCATCGCCCGAATCCACAAAGGCAAAATCGAGCCCGCAACTTTCGCACGCGGCGCGCGGCGTCAGAAATCCTTCGAACATACGCCCCTCGCCACAGCGCGGGCAGCGGCAGCGCAATCCGGCGGCGAAAGGGGACACGATCGAAGGGTCGCTCATCTTGTTTCCCGAAACGCGAAAGGGCGGCTCGCGCCGCCCCTTCTCTACGAAGGCTGGCCTGATCAGACCAGAATCTTCTCGGCTGCTCTGCCCCAATCCGAACCCCAAAGGTAGATTGCGAGGAAGAGGAACAACCACACAACGTCAACGAAGTGCCAATACCACGCTGCAAACTCGAAACCGAGATGCTGCTTAGGCGTGAATTGGCCCGCCGAGGCACGGATCAGGCAGACGATCAGGAAAACCGTGCCGACAAACACATGGAAGCCGTGAAAACCGGTCGCCATGAAGAAGGTCGCGCCATAAATGTTGCCTTTGAAACCAAACGCGGCGTGGGTGTATTCGATAATCTGCACAAATGTGAAGACCGCGCCGAGCAGCACCGTCAACACCAGACCCCACTTCAGACCCTGACGGTCATTGTGCAGAAGGGCGTGGTGAGCCCATGTCACCGTCGTTCCAGATGTGAGCAGGATCAGTGTGTTGAGCAGTGGCAGATGCCACGGATCGAACACTTCGATACCTTTGGGCGGCCAATGACCGCCGGTGAATTCCAAACGCATATATTGCTTGGCTTCACCCGCAAAAAGGCTCGCATCGAAATAGGCCCAGAACCAAGCCACGAAGAA
>JAIYCE010000090.1 GCA_027488155.1 Hyphomicrobiales bacterium
ACCTGGCCAAATTGGGCAGGCCTCGCCCGCTGCGCCGTCGCAAACAGTAAAAACAAAATCCATGATTGGTGCATCAGGCTTCGCGTATTCTGCCCAACTTTTGGAACGAAATCCATCGGTTGGGTAGCCATACTCAGCCAATGTTTTTAGTGCGAACGGATTGACAACGCCTTTCGGTTGGCTGCCCGCAGAAAAGGCATTGAACTTACTTTTACCCTCTTTTCGAAGAATGCCTTCTGCTAGAATTGAGCGAGCCGTATTACCTGTACAAAGAAAAAGAACATTAAAGGCATGGTCTGTCATGAACTATCTCCTTTGCAGAGGGGAAGCAGGGTGTAAGTGCTTCGACAACGGGAGTGCAGAGGTCTGACCGACCGCTGCAACAATCTTTCAGGAGAAACAGCACAAGGTCCCGCACGGCATCAATTTGGGCGTGATAAACAATCGATCTACTTTGGCGATCGCCTCTCACGAGCCCTGCACGTGCTAAAACGGCCAGGTGGGCCGACATAGTGTTCTGGGGGACATTCATAAGTCGTGCGATCTCACCCGCGGGAATGCCGGCAGGCTCGTGGGCGACCAGAAGCCGAAAAGTGGATAGGCGGGTTGGTTGGGATAAGGCGGCAAGGGTCGCGAGGGACGTTGTCTGTTCCATATATCTAAAAAACTAGATATAATGATAAGTGTCAAGTGTCTTTATAGGCTTTCTGTAACGAGGAGCGGCACTTATTGTTGGCTTGGACCAGCCGCCCATACGCCGAGACATTGAAATTGGATATTTGCCAAGGCGCCAGAGATCTTATGGGGTTGCAAAATGGTGTTCCGAGAAGGTGAGTAAGCCCTTACCGATCGAGCTGTGAAGGTTGGAAGCAGATTTGCGGCAGCAGCTCACCAGAGGTTTCTTCCGTCGCAGATAAGGTTCTATCCCGCAGGCTTATCTTGATGGAGGCGCGATTCTCCCAAAAAGGGTGTCCGATGGGTCATGGTATGGCCCCTTATGGCAGAAATGATCTGTGATGCTAGGCTGGGGCCAGCAAAAACGCAGTGTAATTGGGTTTTCATTGCTATTGATGCAAAGCGGTATCGGAAGCCTTCGACAATGATGCAGGCTGCGGAGGAAGTCTTGCAAAAGTTGCGATTATGTCCACCGGCGCCTGGCTTTGATGCTGTTGAGGTACGTGGCGGCCGTGAGCGTGCCATGAAAAAACGAAATCAATCTTTTGGTATTATATTACCAGCAAAAACTTTTCACGGCTCGAAAAATTAGCAAAAAAACTTCGTATCAACTGACGAATGATGCTCCGATTCTGATACGTATCAATGGTCAATTGTTTTACATTGTCGAATGATGTTTTTTAGTTTTTTGTTTTTGGACAAAAGAACGCTCAGGTTTGCTTGGTTACAAAGAAAGCTCAATTTCCTAAAAGTCAGGGTTTCCAATGTGCCTCAATTGAATCAATAATTGATTGGGCAACAGCGATGTCATCGGCTTCAGGTAGTCCGCTTACGCCGACGGCTCCGATGACTTCGCCTTCATAGACGATTGGTAGTCCGCCGCCAAACCCTGTTATCCGTGAATCACCAAAGAAGGTGATGTCAAATCCTTCCTGCGTACTACGAGACCTTTGTCCAAAAGCTGAACTTGGTCGGCGCAGACGAGCGGCAGTATAGGCCTTATTGGTTGCGACGTTGATTGAGCTAAGCATTGCTGCGGCGTGCCGGAATAGGGTAAGCACTTCGCCATGTGCATCAACAATAACCATGACAAATGGCTTGTCACTTTTCTGAATGATTTCATGTGCTGCTTTTATTGCTACCCATGCATCATGATGATCAAGTGCAGAGATGGCCTTCATCGTGGTTAAACCTTATCCTCATCACGTTACGCGGCAGCCCTAGAAGAAGCATGGGTTTATTCTAAATGAGCTTGTCTCTATAGCAAGTGGTTTAAATTCTTATTGCAGAAAGATGGAGAACAATTAAGCTGAGCTGTAGATGAAAAGCAGTTTCAATATGCGAGGCGCGTGATGGCGAAATTAAGACTCGGTATCATAGGTCTTGGAATGGCTGCGGAGCCGCATGCGCGAGCTCTTATTGAGCTTCATGAGAAGATTGAGATTGTCGCTGCGTTTAGCCCAAATGCATTTCGGCGTAAAGCATTTTCGTCTCGGTTTGATTTTCCGTTATGTGATCGGATAGACGCAATATTAGATGATAAATCGATCGATGCAGTTTTAGTGCTCACACCACCGAATACGCATCTTGATATTGTGCGATTGTGTGCCAAGGCTAAAAAACATATCTTACTGGAGAAGCCGCTTGAGGCAACGACGTTAAGAGCATCCGAGTTGATTGATATTTGTCGGTCCTCTGGCGTTTCTCTCGGTGTCGTTCTACAGCACCGTTTCACATCGGCTGCAATTAAGCTTGCAACTGTTTTTGATGCTGGTGAGCTTGGCGAGATTATAGGATGCTCTGCGTCTATTGGTCTATGGCGACCGCAATCCTATTACGATGAGCCGGGGCGTGGTACGTTGTGGCGAGATGGCGGAGGAGTGCTTATCACTCAAGGTATTCATACGCTGGATCTCATGCTGAGTTTTGTTGGTCCTGCGGCCGAAGTTTCTGGATATGCTATAACAACCCCACTTCACCAGATGGAAGGGGAAGACCTTGTATGTGCTAGTGTACGGTTTAGGAATGGTTCGATCGGTACGATCAATGCCAGCACCGCCGCTTACCCTGGGTTTCCCGAACGAATCGATTTTATTTGTCGTAAGGCAACAGCGTCATTGGTGGGCAATTCCGTAAACATTATGTGGCATGATGGGCGTAGTTTCCAATTGACATCTGACGATCATGCTGGTGGAACGGGAGCCAATCCCATGGCCTTCTCGCATCTTTCGCATAAAGCCTTGATCGAAGATTTCATCGAGGCTATCGAAATGCGCCGCTCACCAAAAGTGACGGGGCAGGATGTGTTAGCCGTACATCATCTGATTGATGCATTGATTGCAGCGGGTGGCAGCGGACGTGTGACTACTGTAGCATCGTAGGATATTGACGGGCTTGCCGTCGCTTCTTGCGCAGTGGTCGTATTGTTTCCGGATTGGTTCGCACGGCCGTAAAGTTGCGCATTAAGCTATGATTTTTGAGAAAGGCCTAACGGTTGCTTTAGAAGAATTCTAATTGCCTGTTATTGTACATGTCCTTTAGCTTTCCTTGGCTTGGAAAAGAAAGTACTCGCGCTGAGAATGTTCGTAGTTTACCATCAAGATCGATGTATCCTCCCCGTCGGAATTGGGACTTCGCGGAGGATCATCTTCAATGTCTCAGGCTCTTTTGTGTAGCGCGATAACTTTTGGTGATCAGTATGAGCAGACCGTTTGATCGGCGGAAGTTTCTTAAAACAGGTGCTGCAGTCGCTGCATTGTCTGCGGTGGCTCCTTGTTGTGCAGCTTCTCAGACACCCCCTGCAGCCACTGCTCCCGTGAGCTTGCCTAGGCTCTATTTTAATGGCGCAATTATAACGATGGAAGGTGATACGCCGGAGTATGTTGAAGCGATTGTCATTCAAGACGAAAAAATTGTCTTTGTTGGCGCTGAAAAAACGGCGTTGTCATTATTCGTCAATGCGCGGCTGATCAATCTACAAGGCCGCACTATGCTTCCGGGTTTCATCGATTTATGGGGTCATTTCAAGCTTTTTGCACAGCAAACCCTTGGTGTTGATATCTCCTATTTTGCAGATCAGCCGCCGCGCAACAAAGCCGATGTAATTGCCTTGTTAAAGGGGACAAAACCTTTCAATGGATGGATTATCGGCTATGGTTATTCAGATGCGATGCTCAGCGATGGTTCCCCGACGATTGACGAACTTGATGCCGCGTTTCCAAGCATACCTGTGATGCTTAGCAATCTTTCTACATTGACGGGAAAAGTGAACAGTGTTGGGCTTGCTAAGCTTGGTTTTACGCCCGAGACTTCTGTTCCTCAACCAGGTGTAATCGTCAAAGATCCCAAGACAGGCAAGTTAACCGGGGATCTCTTATTCACGCCCTTCTTAATGGCTCAGGCAGTAGCCGTTGGCACCTATTCGCAGGAAAAGGCATTTGAAACATTTCAGGCAGCAGAAAGGTTGCTGGCTAGGCAAGGTTACACAACCGTTCAATCATACCAGCTTGTTCAAAAAGATTTGGCTGATCTGCGCTTAGCCTTTGAAAAGGGCGTAATCTCACTTGACGTGATTGGACTTCCATCTGTTTCAGATTCGGCATCTGCCAAGTTGGTTCAAAAGGAAGAATGGCAATGGGGACGCTATAGCCAGGGCGATCGTGGTGTGAAAGTTGCAGGTTATCAAGTGACAACCGATGCCGCTCCACAGCTTCGTTTAGCCGCGATGACCAAACCTTATCTTGATACAACCGGATTACCAAATGAATGGAAAGGAATTCTTATTCCAGAAGCCGTCGTGGAAGAAGCGATAAACTATGCTTATGCGAATGACGTTCAGCTTTTTGCTTATAGCAATGGTGATGCTGGAATCGATATGTGCCTAAAGGCAATTGAAAAGGCGATCGTGACGACCGGAAAAACTGGTGATAGGCGGACCATTATTGCGCATTCGTTTTTCGTACGTCCCGACCAATTATCTCTTTATAAAAAGAATTTTATTGGTGCTTCGATGATGCCTTTGCATTTGATGCAGTATGGCGATGCCCTGCTGGGTTATTTGGGCGCAGAGCGGGCCAATGCGGAATCCCCTGCAGCCACTTCGATCAAGCTAGGTGTTCGGACAACGTTCCATAATGACTGCCCGAGCGCCTCACCCAATGTACTTGAGATGGTGGGTGCGGCGGTAACGCGCATGACCTTTTCCGGCCGTGTGATGGGGCCAGAAGAGCGGATCGGAGCATACCAAGCGCTGCTCGGGGTCACCCGTGATGCTGCATACACCTATCGGGAAGAATCCTCGAAAGGCACAATTGCGGTCGGTAAGAATGCCGACCTCGTTATTCTTGACCGGAACCCCCTCAATGTTTCGAGAGATCAAATAAAGACCATTAAAATTGTCGAAACGATTAAGCGTGGGAAATCGATCAGTATTCGTTGATCAAGTATAGATATAACGCAACGGAAGTTCGCTTCAGATAGGCTTGGTTTCAATAAATTAGCCATTTGTATAACGTAACGGCATTTTAATTATACTTTAAAGGTGCACCTTTCGATTGAGCCTAGAAACTGGGCAATTCTAGGGTGCGGCTTTCGTTCCCCTGTTCATGTTGAAATTATGTTGATGAGATCACGCGTGGGGGCTTGATCGGTTAGAAATGACCTATAGTTAGGCCTTCATCCAACCGGAAGCGATTTTGTTCTGTGAGTAGAGGGTTATGATCATGACGACAGCGATGAGAACCGAAACTGACAGCTTGGGTGCGGTTCAGGTCCCGGCCGATAAGCTTTGGGGCGCACAGACACAGCGCTCGTTACAACATTTCAGTATCGGCAAGGATCTGATGCCGCGCGAGATGATTGGCGCTTACGCAATCCTCAAAAAAGGCGCTGCAATCGCGAACCATAAGAGCGGCCGCCTCAAGGACGAACAATTCAATTTAATCGTTAAAGTGTGCGATGAGATTTTGGCTGGTCAGCACCAAGACATGTTTCCCTTGCATGTCTGGATGACGGGTAGTGGCACCCAATTCAACATGAATGTGAACGAGGTTATCTCGAATCGCTGCTGCCAGCTTGCGGGTACGCCTCTTGGTAGCAAAACGCCGGTGCATCCTAACGATCACGTAAACATGGCGCAGTCGTCAAACGATTCATTCCCGTCTGCGATGTGCATCGCGTCAGCGCTTGCCGTCACAAAAAATCTGCTGCCGGCCGTGAAAAATCTACATGATTCAATCGCTCAAAAATCGGATGAATGGAAAGACATCGTCAAGATTGGGCGTACGCATATGCAGGATGCGACGCCATTGACGCTTGGTCAGGAGTGGTCAGGTTATGCAGGCATGCTGTCTGATAACCTCGCTGATATCACCGCGACGATGGGCGATGTCTACAAGCTTGCTCTAGGCGGCACAGCTGTTGGTACTGGCCTCAATTCAGCTCCCGGTTTTGCTGAAGCTGCAGCTGCTGAAATCGCAACGTTGACCGGACTACCGTTTATCACTGCTCCCAATAAATTCACTGTGCAGGGCGCGCATAATGGGCTTGTAAATCTTTCCGGTGCGTTGAAAACACTCGCAACCTCGCTCTACAAGATTGCAAATGATATTCGCCTGATGTCGTGTGGCCCGCGTGCGGGTTTTGCAGAGTTGTCCATACCGGCAAATGAGCCTGGTTCATCAATTATGCCGGGTAAGGTGAACCCGACGCAATGCGAAGCGATGGCGATGGTGGCCGTTCAAGTTATGGCTAACGACATGGCCGTTACCTTTGGTGGTGCCAGCGGCTACCTCGAAATGAATGTCTACAAGCCGCTCATCATTTATAACATTACGCATTCTATTTCCTTGATGACAGACAGCTGCACCAATTTCCGTGTATTCCTGATCGAAGGAACAAAGCCGAACTTGAAGCAGATTGGTGAATTCGTTGAGCGCTCGCTCATGCTTGTAACGGCGTTATCGCCGGTGATCGGTTATGATAAGGCGTCGAAGATTGCGCATTACGCACTCGATAACGATTTGACCCTGAAGGATGCAGCGCTGAAACTGGGCTTTGTGACTGAGGCTCAGTTCGATCAGATCGTCGATCCCAAAAAGATGGTTGCACCCTATGTTGCGTGACGATCTTCCGGGTGCGGCAGATAAATCGGCGAACCATGCAGGAGAGGCCAAACTTCACCAGTTTGGCCGCTTCGCGCTTGCTGAGCAGGTTGGTCCGCGGTTTTCAGCTGATTGGAAAAGTGACAATCATCGGGCCCGGCGACTTACGTCAGAGTTTATCGGATCCTCTGGCTTGACGTTCTTTCTTTCCGGAGGTGCAGCGATCCTCTCTGCACATGGTGGCGGAGATCTCGATAGCTACCAATATGCTTTCATACTTTCCACAGTGGCTGCTCTCTGGCTTGTTGCCGCTGTCTATTGCCTTGGCGATATCTCAGCTCATTTCAATCCGGCGATGACATTGGCTTTCACCTTGCGGGGTGACATGGGGTGGCCGATGGCATGTGCTTATATCGTTGTTCAGTTAGTAGCGGCCAGCCTTGGCTCAATCGCCGCCGCTTGGTTATTCGGATACGGTGGTAATTTGGCGGCAACGGTTCCGCCGCCTGGTCAAGAATGGAAGGCGGTCGTTTTCGAAGCAATTCTCACTTTCGGAATGGTTCTCGTAGTGCTCAGTATGGCCAATGGTCCTAAGCTTGTGGGAAGCTTTGTACCGCTAGCTGTTGGTGCCTACGTGATGGCGGCGGGAACGATGGGTGGCCCATACGATGGGGCCGCATTTAATCCTGCGCGCGCGTTTGGTCCTGATGTGGCGAGGGGCGATTTATCCACTTATTGGGTTTACGCGCTGGGGGCTTTCATTGGCGTTGTGATTGCGGTTGCTGTCGCCGGTTTTCTTCGCGGCCCGGCCAAAGCGCAGGAGGCTTCAGCGGCGATGGGTTCTCCGCTTGACGGGAATGCTGAGTAAAAGCTGCCTGCGGCATGGCCGCATGCTTGTGGTCACAACGGCATCTGCACAACAGTTCAGGACGGACTTCGCAAGATGAAACAATTTGCTCTAGTCACCAAGATCATGTCGTCCTCCATAAGTGTGCAACTCACCAAGTTGACAGCCTGTTTTGGGCTTGGTTTAGGGCTCGGCTTAGGTTGGGTGACGGCTGAAGCGAATGAAATCAAGAGTAAAACGCCAACAGCGCTTTTTGGTTTTGTCGATGAAACTGATGTCATCGATAAAGGTGTGATCAATCCTAAATACTTCTTCAATCCTTCCTTAAGTCCGGGAAGTCAGACATTGGAGCAGCGATTTCAGGTCAATTATGGCGTCACTGAGCGCTTTGAGGCAGGTCTTGCATTCACCTATGCGCCGACTTTCAATTCTGGAGGGATTAACGACAATCGCGTAACAAGCCTTGTTGCGCCGCTCCAATATGTTTTGATCCAAAGGATGCAGAACGGAACCGGCGTTGCTTGGTATAGCGTGCCATCCATTGGATGGCAGAATAATGGATCTTTGCCATCTCAAAACCAATGGTCGTTTGATAATCACCTTGCAATTGATCATGATTTTGATGGAAGGTATTTTCTCGGATTTAATCTTGGATATACGGCGGCAAATACGTATGGATCGGGACAGAGCAATCCATCCGGAACCGTGTATGTCAGTGCAGGCTACACGGTTAAATTTGGTCACAATGTTTATTGGGGCGTTCAGGCGCAATTCAGCCAGCAATTAAATTCTTACTTTACCGATCCTGCAGGCTGGGCCACGTTCATTGGAACGTCCGTGTCAATTCCCTTCTCGTCAAGCTTCACATTAGCTGCCACATATATGCGTCAAGTAGCCGGCGGCATTAACGGAATGCCGCAAGCGAGCTTGAACACACAGGATTTTTCGCTCAATCGCGGAAGGGTGGTTTTGTCGTTCTATTTCTAAACGATATTCAACATTCAAGGGCTTCTGCTCCGCGCCAAGTGCCTCAATGCGCACTTGTTCATGAACTTTGACGACGCTCGGTCAGGAACAGAAGGATGGCGTAGAGACTATAATGAGGTTAAACCACACAGCGCGATCGGCAATAAGCCGCCGATATCGCTTCTAAATGGTTTCGGCGGCTTCCCCATTTTAAGCTTTAACCGCCCAGAGGTTCTGGTTCTTGCTGGCCTAAAATTGGGTAGCGCCTCACGACTGCCCTTTGGCATAACAATAATGGCTTGATTTTAAAGAAGCGGGACAATGGCACCGGCCCAGAAAAACTAAGCGACATCACTATTTATGAAACCTGGATCGCTGAAGAAAAAATTAAACTAAGAAAGAGTTTGGTCCAGCGGCTAAAGCATGTCTACGGTGCGGCTATATGGTTGCCGAACAAATCAAAATGTTTGTTGTTACGTATAGGTGCAAGGGCAGACGTTTACCAAGGCCTCCTAAGTATGCATGAAGCCGAAATAAAAACCGTCTAGCGATAAAAACCAACTGACCATGAGTACAATCAGCGTAGCGATAATCAAAAGAACCAGAATAATGTGGTTGTGCCCTCGTTCGCCCATTTAAAGATAACAAACAAGAAGTCCAGAAGTTCCCATCGTGACTCATACTGAGAGTACGCTCTTTGTTTTGGAAAATAACTTTTCGGCGATAACAGGAGAATAGCCAAAAAAATCAATGGATTTGGTGACCACCGAGCGGAACGGTAATCGTGATAAAGCCAGCATCTCCTGCCATACGATTTTTGGCATTAAACTCTTTCAGCCATCGGGCTGAAGTGATGATTGGTACTGAGCCAATCTTGAAATTGTAAGCAATGTTTGGACCGAGTGCAGAGACCTCGCCTTTAAAGGCACCCAGCAGTGCGCCTGCACCGCTATCGCCGCTAATCTGTCGGTAATAATATCCTGCAATGCCAATAGCAAAATCTTTTGAAAAGTGCTGCATCACAGCCGCTTCGATATGAAATTCTGTGCCCGTACGGTAATTTGTAGCAGGATTTTCCGCATTGAACGTAATGCCTGGCGCCAATGAGAGTTCGAGGCCAATTGCGGGATCCAGCCATGTAAAGGATCCGGTCACATCACCTGCCCAATGGTTGAAGCCCATATTGACTAGGTTCGTCTTGTTGTAGCTTCCAATCGGGACGTTTAACAATCCCGTAAGCTTCCAGTGAAAATGGCCGGCATTCCAACCGATAAAAGCGGTGGCTAATGGATCTCCAATCGAAAATGTATTTTGAGACGTTGCAAAGCGATTGCCTCGCTGTAGTGTTGTCCCATTCGGGAAATTCAGAGCCGCCAAAGCATTAATATTGAGATCTAAACTTTGATAGCCGATTGGTAAGAGAAGGCCAAAGCCGACATGTCCACCAAGGAATTTTTCTGGTGCAACATAGAGAGCCGATAAGACATCAAGCGCTACTTGCGCTTTTGCTTTGACCGCGGCGTTGGTTTCTAAGCTTATAAAAGATGGAAGGCTTTGTCCGTCTGCTCCTAATGTTCTACTTAGTGCGGCATTGCCTGTGGCCGTAGCACCATAGAGATAGGTGAATGAGGATGCATAAAAGCCTGGCGGTGGTGTAATGCCTGCCATTGATGTCGTGACGCCAAGGAGATAAATGCTCTTCGCATCTTCGGCCGCAAACGATGTTGCAGATGAAAGGGCGGACAGGGCGATGTAGGCGAAGCATACCATTTGTAATAATTTTATCATGCGCCGATCCTCACATCGTGATCTATTGAAGCGAGCTGCAAAGGGGTGATGCATCGGGCAGAATGATATTTTCGTTCTGCACATACTCTATCCAGCGCCTGATCAATCGCTCGCGCAGTTTAGGGTTGCGCGCTGCAAGATTGATTGTTTCACCGGGATCATTTGAAAGATCGTAGAGTTGCCATTGGCCAGCCCCAAAAGGCGTGCAGAGCCATAGAATCTTCCAATTCCCCTGTCGGATCGCTCGATTACCGAAGAGTTCCCAGCCGAGCCAATCTTGCGCTCCGCGGACATTCTTTAGCGTCTTATTGAGGATAGGTACCAAGGATTGTCCCTGCAGTGGAACAATCAGTTCTCCCTCAAAAGACTTCGGATAATCGACGCCAGCAAGATTGAGGATCGTGGCTGGAATGTCCATCGCATGGGTAATGGCATCAGACAGTCGGCCACTTCCTGAGACGCCATATCCCGCCATCAGCATGGGCGCACGAATACCGCCTTCACTCGGAAAGCCCTTGAACATGCGAAAAGGTCCAACGCCGGCCTGCGCCCATGCCGCACCATATCGAATGTAGGTACCCCGTTTTCCCCAATCCTTGAATTGGCTGTTATCCCATGGGCCGCCAATTTTCATCGTGTTACCTTCAGCACCGTTGTCTGAAAGAAAAACGAGCAAGGTATGATCGTAAAGACCGTTATCTTTCAAATAACGGATGATACGGCCAATATTGAAATCCATATGCTCGACCATGGCCGCATAAAGCTCCATTTTTCGGGCGGATTCTTTTTTCTCTTTAGTCGTGAGAGAATTCCAAGTTGGAATGCTTGGTAGGCGCGGAAAAATCGTTATATCGTTTTTTAGGATACCGATTTTTTGCATTCGTGCGATACGTGCAGCCCGAATAGCATCATAGCCTTGATTATATCGATCCTTGTACTTGTCACGCCATTCTTCAGGCAGATGAAATGGATCATGTGGCGCTTGCAATGCAAGATAGGCAAAAAAGGTTTTCCGCTTATTCTGTTTTCTTCGATATTATTAATGATCGCATTTGTGTAATCTTCACTTGAATGAAAGCCCTTGCGTAAAGAATTTATAATCTGACCATTGTGCGTGTAGCGCTGCTTTTCTCCGTTTGCACCCCACATATCATCAAAATGGCTTCCGCCACCGGGGATCAATGCAAGATCGCGTTCAAAACCGCGTGCGGCAGGGAAGTGCTGAGGCTGGTCACCCATATGCCACTTACCAGCCATATAGGTATGGTAGCCTGCCGCTTTGAGTAATGCGGGTAGTGGCGCTACACTCTTGGTTAGAAAGCCTTCATAGCCCTTTTGACCGCTTTGATTAGGTGCCGTGAACTCAGCCATGTTTCCGAAGCCGGCACGGTGATGGTCGACGCCAGTCAAGAGCATCGCGCGTGTGGGCGAGCATGTAGGTCCAGTATAGAAACTCGTAAACCGAATACCGACAGAGGCAAGTGCATCGATATTCGGTGTAAAAATTTCGCTTCCAAAACTTCCAAGATCGGCAAATCCTGCATCGTCAGCAACAATGAGCAAGACATTGGGCCGCTTATCTTGAGCTTGACCATGATTGCCAAAGATACAGACTAGAAAGAGAAACGGAACGATAAGACGGCGCAACATAGAGAACCCGCCTTTGCATGTATGGATGGGTCAAGCTGGGAATTTCGCCCAGAGCTGTCAATTCAGTATTCTTTCTTACGAACCCGAATGGCTTCGACTAGGCTGTTTCGCAAACGAATGGTTTCGCACAGAAAGTCACACGGATCGGAGGAAGCTCTGTCGTTACTACGATAACATTTGGAACTGTGATGGGTTCCAACGTTAGCGTTGCTTTGAGATTCGAATTGATGATGTGCCAAGTGCGCGCTCATCGCGGCTCAATAGAAAATCCAAGAATGGATGAGAATTAGCGCTATATTTCGACAAATACTTTCTTGGCAATCACTCAATAAGAGAAGGCGCCAGCACGAGGTGTTGGCGCCTTTCATTGAGAAGCGTAGCGATCTTTAGGGTTTGATCTATTCGTTATCGCCCATGAAGGCCATACTGAGCCTTCAAGTTTTAGGATCTATATTTATTACGAGGAATAAACCCAGATGGCGTTGCGTCCCGCGCGTCCCGTACCCATACAATTCTGTCGGGATGCAGGCCGCCGCCGCGCACGGCCGATACGGCGGTACGGCGTGCGCGATGCAGCAATCTCGTATCGGCGATGCCACACCGTGGATGGACGCCGCCATTGTCAGCGACAATCTTGTCCCATGCCGCTTTGCGTTGAGCAAAAATCTTGGCATCGCTTAATGCGGGGCTATTCAATTCGTTGATATTCAGATCCACGATGACTTCGTCACCTTCCTCCAGAAAAGCTATGGGACCACCAAGCGCTGCTTCTGGTCCGACGTGGCCGATGACTAGGCCGACCGATCCACCTGAGAACCGTGCATCAGTCATGAGTGCGATGATGATTCCACGTTCACGGCATAGTGTTGTGATACGGGATGTTGGATCGAGCATTTCCGGCATTCCTGGTGCGCCACTCGGGCCTTCATAGCGCACAATCACGATGTCGTTGTTTTGAAAGCTGTCGGGTTGTGAATCGAGGGCGTTCAGCAGGTACTGTTCGCTATCGAAAATTCGAGCGCGGCCACGGAAGATGTTGTTTTCAAGTCCACCTTCTACGCCGGCTAGCTTCAGAATGGCCGAGAAGTCGGGCGAGAGATTGCCGCCCAACATGCGGAGACCGCCCGTAGATTTATATGGTTTTTCGACCGTATGGATGACATCACCATCGGGCTTATTGGCATTCAGGCGCTTGACCTGATCTGATAAGGTTTCACCCGTACAGGTCATTACATCGCCATTGAGGAGGCCTGCCTCCAGCAATTCACGCACAATCACTTGAATCCCACCAACTCGATCGATGTCAACCATCGAGTATTTGCCGTAGGGACGTGCGTTTGTCAGAACGGGTACGACATGTTGCGACAGATGGTTGAACTCTTCAGGCGTCATCACATCGCGCCAGAAATGTTCATAACCAGCGGCGCGCGCAATCTCTGGAATATGTAGGACCACATTGGTAGAGCCGCCAATTGCCATTGAAACGATGACAGCATTGCGCAGAGAATCCCGGACGACGATGTCACGTGGCTTAAGATTCCGCTTCATCATGTTGGCAAGATAGGTGACGAGTTCGTCGGGGAATTCTTGCAAGCGGCGCGGATCGTCTGAGGCTGGTGCAACCATATGCAAAGGTTGCATGCCGACAACGCCAATAAAGGTCTGCATCGTGTTGTAGGTGAACATGCCGCCGCAGCTTCCAATCCCTGGGCAGGCATGGCAGGCGATATGATGACGATGGGCAGGATCAGGATGTCCTGCAACTTGATAGGCGCTGACGATGTCCAGCATTTCGCCGGTTTCAGGGTCTTTCCCCGGATGAATGGGACCATCCGACATGATGATGCCGGGCTCATTATGCTCGAGCAATGCGGCGAGTGTTCCGACGGGTGGCTTGTCACAGGCGACAACGGCGATCGTGCCAGCTAATCCAGAGGCTTCAAGATGCTCGCAAAGGGAGTCTTGCGTAACTTCGCGACCGATGAGCGAGTAACGCATTTCGCGCGTACCGTTGCGAATGCCGTCGGATGTTGCAATCGTGTATTCCGGTTGGACCAAGCGGTAGGGCAATTGGCCTGCACTTTTGCCGACGCGAGCCGTCAGGCGCGCATGGATTGCATCCACTTTGCTCATTACGCCGAGATAGCACTGACTATCTCCCTTGGTGCCAACGACACCCACCGAAGGCTCGTGGATCAGATCGGGATCGGTCCCCAACTCGCGGGCGATGCCGAGCGTTTGGCTCGAGCGGCCGGGGTGACGGTCGATAATGACGATACGGTCTTTTGACATCGGTGTTGTGTGTCCTGTGGTCTAGGTGTCGCTTTCCGCCAGAGTGTAGCGGAGCGCCCCGCTTTCTCAATGCGAGAGATGATAGCGCGGGCAAAGTCGCCATTTCCCTGGATTTAACATACTCAAAACGGGAAATACGACGCGAAATGGGTCCCGTCTGTCGCAAGAGGCGAGTTGCGATCAACTGGGTGGTTATTTTGGGCATTTTGAAGCACGCTCGCCCAGTACTGGCCAAGGTCAGTGTAAAAGCGGGGCATAGCCTAGCCGGTCCTCAAGCAGACGACTTTGGATGGGTTATTGCTATCCCATCGGAGGACCATTTTAATCCAAAACGGAACGATCAAAGACTATACGTAGCAGATAATGGGTCTGGCCTTCGGATTGGATCTGGAGCCTTGCAATCATTTTATAGTGATTGCCTCTTGAACCCGTTTGGGAATGGTGTCTGGTGTTTTCTTGGCTGGGTCGCTGCCGGTTGCGATCGCCCCTGAGAACTCGAGAAAACTTAATGCGCGCGTCGTTGCTTTTCCTCGCCTTGGCATTAACGCTCGGTGCATGTACGGGCGTGCCGACAGGTGTCGAGCCTGTCACGCCTTTTGATGCCAGCCGGTACCAAGGTCAGTGGTTTGAGATCATGCGTCTCGACCATAGGTTTGAACGCGGTCTTACCAATGTCTCTGCTACCTATGCGCTACAAGACAATGGATCGGTTAACGTCCTCAATCGTGGGTTCGACAGAAAAAACTGTCGCTGGAAAGAAGCGAACGGTACGGCTCAGTTTGTGGGCGATCGCAAAACGGGGAGCCTCGCTGTCACCTTTTTCTGGCCGTTTGCCGGCGGGTACCATGTGTTTGAACTCGACAAACAGAATTATCAGTGGTCGATGGTTTCCGGGCCAACACGAGATTACCTCTGGATTTTGGCGCGCCAGCCTGATTTGCCACAGCAACAAAGAATGAAGCTCGTTGGAGAGGCCAAGCGACTTGGCTTTCCAGTGAATGAGCTCATCCTCGTCGACCAGAGCAAGCCAAACTGCTCTTGACCATGACTTGTGTGGCTCTTAGCCAATTCTCTCTGTAACGGCGAAGGGCAATCCAACATAGTTTTCCGCCAACATCGTTGATGCTGACCGGGAAGAGACGATCAATTCCAGCTGCGCGCGGCGAAATCGCGTGTTGATGGGATCTTCACCTTTGAAATCATGGAGAAGATCGGTCATCCATGATGAGAACTGCTCGCCACGCCAAATCCGTTTGAGTGCAGTTTCACTATAATGGATTAATCGGGTTTCATCCCCAGTCTTGAAGAAAGCGATCAGCGCCCGGCTCAGTACGACAGCGTCACCAACAGCAAGGTTTAAGCCTTTAGCACCCGTTGGCGGCACGATGTGGGCGGCATCG
>JAIYCE010000018.1 GCA_027488155.1 Hyphomicrobiales bacterium
CGATGCCCCTGCCTCCCATTGTGTTTTAGGAATAGCAATTAGAGAACCGCGCCAGATCTCTCCGAGAAACGCGCCGCCATAAACAGAGAAGGCCAACGTAGCCGCGACCCAAGCATTGACAGGCAATCCGGCGATCGACAATCCGAAATAGAACAGAAAAAGCCAGACCAGAAGCGGCGTGCCTTGCACGATCTGGATATAGAGTGTGGCAACCCAGCGCAGAGGCGCAAGCGGCGATACCCGCAAGACGGCAAGGAGAAGCCCCATCAACGCACCACCGGCAAAAGCAGCAAGCGTGAGCAACAAGGTCCAGCGCGCCGCTGCGATAAGGTAGAGAATGTCGATGGTTCCAAAATCGCGGATCATCGTGCGAACGCCCAACGATAGATGAGGGCAAACGCACCGCGAAAGACGAAAGCGAGGGCGAGATAAAGGCCGCCGACGACGGCGTAGACTTCGAAATCGCGGAACGTACGCGACTGGATGATCGAACCTGCATGGAAGAGATCAGGCACCGCAATCTGCGATACGATGGACGTTGCGAGCATCAGCAAGACAAATTGACTCGCGAGCGCCGGATACATCGCTTTCAATGATGGAAAGAGTATGATGTAACGAAACACCTGCCATCCACTGAGACCAAGGGATTCGCCCGCCTCAATCTGTGCGCGCGGTATTGATTCAAGGCCTGCGCGTACAATTTCGGTTGTGTAGGCGCCCAGATTGATGACCAGCGCGATCACCGCAGCCGGAATCGCCTCAAGCCGGAGCCCAAACGCAGGCAAGCCAAAAAAGATCAGGAACAATTGAACGAGAAGCGGCGTGTTCCGGATGATCTCGACATAAGCGCCAACAATCGCGCGTAACAGAGGACCACCATAAACCCGTGCGGCTGCTCCCGCGATGCCGATGATTAGGCCCCCAACCATCGTCGCGACGGAGAGAAAGATAGTGGTCATCAATCCGTCGAGCAAAAATTCCCAAGCCGCAAAAACATCGCGGAATTGCAAGCCATACTTCATAGCGCGCAGCCTCGCTCACTCTGAACGCTTGCGCGCGCAGCAGTCACGTCGAGCCAGGCTCGCAATACGGACTGCATGGGATTTCCTATCCCTGAAAAAGACAGGAGTGAGGCTAGCGAAGTTTCTTATTTGGTGTCAAGTTTCACTCATGAAGCAAAATGAAATGATTGATGATCATGAGCGCCTTTACAGCGCGCCGGCGCTTGAGAAAGGCCTCGATATCCTTGAATGCCTCGCTGCCAGCGATGAACCCTTGACCACGCGTGCGCTCGCCGAACGGCTGGGTCGTTCAAAGAATGAAATCTTTCGCATGGTTCACGTTTTGTTGCGGCGCGGCTATCTCACCCGCATGCCCGGCACAGAAGGCCTACGCCTATCTGGCAAGTTGTTTGGCCTTGGCATGCGTACGCCGGCGAGCCGTGCACTCATTCCGGCGGCCTTGCCAGAGATGGAATCATTCAGCGAACGTACCAGCCTATCCGCCAATCTCGTCGTGCTGCACAGCGGTGAAACCGTAGTGGCAGCGACAACGACGGGCAAAAGCAATGCCGGCATCACACTTGGTCTTGGTTATGGCAACAAGGCCATTGAGTCACGCTCTGGTCTCGCCATTCTCGTTTTCCAATCGGGAGCTGTAGGCGCCCGACTGATGCAGGAAGCGCGCGATGCGGTAGATGGGATATTACCACCTGACTATGAAGAAAGAATCGACACCCTTCGTAAGCAAAGATCTTTGATTGTCGCCAGCCGCGATATTCTCGGTGTCAACGATGTGATCTGCCCCATCATTGATGCGCACGGTACAGCCCTCGCAAGCCTACTCGTGCCGTGTCTCACCTTGCGCAAGGACCCAATCGATCTTGAAGCGATACGCGCCGAATTATTGAAAACATGCGCTGCAATAACGGCAAAGCTGAGCGTGCCATTGTAGTAATCACTGCACAAATCTAACCCTATAGAGGCGCCGCTCCAACCATTCTGGCACAGGAGAAAGCAATTGGCGCGTAAACCTTATCTCGACAGCATAAAATATCTCGCCCGGCAAGGCGATCGGCTCAATAGCTCTAGCGACCAACCGGTCCTGATCGGCGATACTTCTCACGTCGCCACTCAAGATAATGCCGCGATTATTCGGACCAGCCAGACCATTGGGCAAAAGTTGCACGACAGGCACCGCAGCAGCAAATGGGCCTGCTTGGTGTGGGCGTACATAACGGCCCAGCCAAACAGAATTTCGTGCATTGGGAAGCTGAACCTGCATACGCGCGGCAATGCTGGTTAAGAGCTGAAGATCATCGTCGGCTAAGGGTCTGATATCACGATCGACAAGTTTACGATCAAGCGCATGCGCCGTGCGGACGATCGACTCAGCCAAGCGTGTCGCTTGCCGCCAATCGGCCAGCCAGTTGCAGACATCGACGACAAAAATGAAAAACAGGAACAGAAAGGGAAATACCAAGACAAATTCCACCGCCGATCCCCGACATGACCGCATATAGGCCATACCTAAGGTCTGCTTGGATCCAACGATCTTCAATATAATCATAATCAATCACGCGCTGGAAAGGGAATGACGATTAGAATATCGATCGGCGCGAGAAGACCGCCCCCTTGAGCCGCGCCGATGGCAAGCCAAAACGGGCGTGTGAGAACATAGGACAAGCCGCGAGGCTGGAGAACTACCCTAAAAAAATTGGGACGATTTCTATTGTCAAAAATATTTGCACCCACGAAATTATCTTGCAAAGCGCTTGAAAAATCGGTGGTGGGCATAGCGGTATCGATGGTAAAACGCAGACTTTGAAAATATCCTCTATTCATCAAAAATCCAAGTTGGTTCCAAATACGCTCTTCATGCGCTTCAACTGTAACTGGCGCGTTCATTTCTACAA
Source organism: Hyphomicrobiales bacterium (assembly GCA_027488155.1). Lineage (GTDB taxonomy): Bacteria > Pseudomonadota > Alphaproteobacteria > Rhizobiales > Beijerinckiaceae > TNE-4. The sequence goes on from JAIYCE010000018.1 coordinate 2,915, forward strand.
TTTCACGTGAGTAATTATGGACAGCTTTTTCTGCATTACTGACAGCAAAAAAATAGATTGAAGTTTCCGCAATCATGAAGACGATTGCGATAAAAAATGGAAACGTCAGGACAAATTCGACCGCCGTCGCGCCACGGCGATTACGAAGATAGGCGAAGAGCCGGGAACAATCCATGACCTCACCTTTCGGTTGCATCCACAGCCGATGTCTCTGCCAACGGAACCGCCTTGGTTTCGATGGTTACAAAGATATCTTCAGTCATGATCGTTTTGCCGTTCATAATGGCAGTCGAACGCAGAGCGGCCCGACCATCAGGCAGGTCCTGCCATTCCGCGCGTGCGCTGACGGCGGTAACACCGATATCGTGGAGTGAACGCAATTCGCCATCATCGACAATGGCGTTGCCATTATCGAACCAAAGTACGAGGCCATCGAGATCGCGGCCTGTCAAAATCCCAGTTCCGCTTGTGTCGAGTTCACGCAGCTTGTGATAGCCATCTTCATGCCCATCGAGATCGCCGAAAAGCCGCTTGCCGCTCATATCGTGCGCCGCTTTGCCATCCCGATTATCGACAAGCCAAGCCTGCCCCTTTCCAACCGGCCATTCGACGGGTTCTTTTTCGCCATGCCCCAACATGTCGAAGGCCGGTCCGAGCGCGCCCAATTCAAGGCTTCTTGTTGTTTTGATTTCGCCAAGCCCTTCAGTGTCGAAGACAATCGGCGACCGAAAACGTTTACAAAAGTCCCTGCCATTCCAAAAATAAAACCAATGCACGCCAGACATATGCACGATTTGACTATGATTCCCATAATAGAGAATTGAATAACGGCGGTCGATTGTCAGCCCAATGGCGGAGGCCACTTCCGAAGGCACGGTCCTTAGACCGTCTCGAAATCGGACTGTGACCATGGCCTGATTGGGAATATAAAAAGGTGCAAGTTTTTTACGTATACGGCCGCCCGGCCAATCGACTGCAAGTAAGCCAGTTTTCCACTGCTTCTCATCCCCATAAACGAATTTAACTTGTTTATCTGCAAAACGCGCCCGGCGAAGTTCGGGAAATGGCCGGACCTTTGGCAGCTGATCTTTATAGATGCATTTGAATTTCGGTGGATCCTCAGGAATTTTGCCCCCAGGGTTTCCGCCGCACTCATCGCCAAAGCAGCAGTCTGGACCCACGCACACATCATCCGAAGGCCCGCACATCCCAGGAAGCGAACCGTCGGCATTTAATGATTGAATGACAATTTCGTCATCGTCCTGCACAACAATACGCTGAGACGCTCGCGATGGTTCGCCTTTTTGCCTGATTTTATCGCTATCGAGATAAATGTTCGTGCTTGCGGAAATGATTGAACGATAGCGAATATGCTCCCCACCGGGTGTCAGCAGGGTGAGAACAAATCGGGCATTTGGGTCAGCTGGATTAATAAAGCCATCGCGGAAGATGGCCATTTCGAAGCTATCGATTGCCTCATCGGCATCGTCCATCGTTTGCGCCAATTTGAACGTATTGTTTCTAATCCAATGACCGGTTGCAGCAGCATTGCTATAAACAACATTGGTCATACCCGTACAAATGGGCCGGCATCTTTTCGTGACCGCAATATTGGCCGTCCGTGTGGGAGAGATCCAACTGTTGATTCCAGGCACTTGGCCGGTGTAGCTGACCACGAATTCGAAACGTCTGAGGTCCGCTCGAGTGTCGTCTTTGTTAATGGGTGCAACGAGATAAGGCTGGTTTTTGTCGGCAGTGACGGTGAATGCACCCTGCGCCTCACGCAAACCGTGCGTTAGTCGTGCTGCCATCGCCTGCTGCGCGGCTGCCGCCGCGGCTTCACCCGTGGGGTAAAGAGCGGGATCGGCATAGGCAAGCTTTTGGCAAGTCAGATCAATCAACTGTTCTGCCGCAGTGGCAGAGTTCTGCGTTTGATACGCGTTAACCCCGACATGGGCTACGGCAGCAATGAACCCTCCCATCAAGGCGAACATCACGCCATAAGCGCCTCTTTGATCGCGGCTATACTCGCGGAAACCTTGCCTCAACATTTGCATCACAAAAGCCAAAATGAAAAACACCGCAGCAGCGGCTTGTATCAATTCAAGCTAGATACAAAGGATGAGCAAAGCCTTGCTAAACTGCGAACAATTGCAGCGATTCGGTCATTGCTGAAGATTCAGGACGATTTGTCCGTATTAACGCAAACGCGCGGTTAACGGACTAGGACGTCAGCGGGACAAGACCGGCTTCGATCTCGACGCGGCGATGCTCGAGAAAAGGCGGTAGCGACAAGGTCTCGCCGAGCCGATCCATTGGCTCATCCGTCGCAAAGCCCGGCCCTTCGGTCGCAAGCTCGAACAGAATGCCATTCGGCTCCCTGAAATATAGGCTCTTGAACCAAAAGCGATCGACCGGTCCGCTATTGGGCACGCGCAAACTCTGCAACCGCTCGGCCCATGCCGTATATTCTGCATCGGGCACGCAAAATGCGACGTGATGGACCCCGCCGGCGCCTTGCCGCGCAAACGGCAGGTTCGGTTCGACCGCTACATGTAATTCAGCACCCGGTCCGCCGGAGCCCATCTCATAGACATGGACCGTCGCGCTCTGCGTGTTTGTATAATCGCGAACGCGGCGCATGTTCATAAGCGCACGCAAGACGGCGTCCGTCGGCGCGAGATCGGGCACGCTGATCGTGATCGGTCCGAGGCCGCGGATTTGCCTCTCGGCAGGCACAGAGCTTAGCGCCCAAGGATGGCTTTGCCCCGCGCCGCCATCGTCGACAAGACTGAGCCGTTGGCCCTCAAAATCCTCGAAATCGAGCGTCGCGCGACCGTCTTGCACCATGACATCGCTCGTGTTTACGCCCGCATCGCGGAGATACTTGGCCCACCATTCAAGCTGATCGGCACCGCTCACGCGAAATCCGGTCCGGGAGATCGAATGTGTGCCGCGCGTTTCCGGTCCCACCGGCCAATCGAAAAAGGTAATGTCGGTCCCCGGCGTTGCCTGTCCGTCGGCGTAGAAGAGATGGTAGGCGCTGACATCATCCTGATTAACGGTTTTCTTCACAAGGCGCAGACCGAGCGTACCGGTATAGAACCGATGATTGGCGGCGGCATGTGCCGTCACGGCGGTCAGGTGGTGAATACCCTTAAGATCCATGTTGCACTCCCGCCTGACTGATGTTGTTGAAGGGGACATGGCATTCCGAAGCCATTCCGGCAATGGGTGCATGCAAGGCTTTGCATTCAAGCAAGCAAGACGGGGCTGGGCCGTGACAGCAACCGCACGCTATGAAAAACTGCTGCGCGTGAGTGTTGGGGGAGGTTGTCAGATGCGTTGGGCTTTTGCAGTGGCAATACTGACCACGATCGGACTGACGCCGGAAGCTCGGGCCGCCAGCTTCGATTGCAGCAAAGCAGCGAAGCCTCACGAGAAGATCATCTGTGCCGATCCTAACCTCTCCAAGGCCGACGAGGCGCTCTCGCAGGCTTATTCACGCCTGATGGCGGATTTGCCGGGGGCATTGAAGCCGGCGCTTCAAAAGAGCCAGCGCAGCTGGCTCGCTTACGGCCCGCTTGCCTGCTCGCACGATGGGCGGGGTACCATCAAAGACAACGCCGCATTCGCCCAATGCCTCTTGGCAGAGTATGACAGTCGCCTGGCCACCTTGAAACGCCAACCTGAGACGGTTGGCCCATTTCGCACTTTGGCGGTAACGGAATTTCAGGCCATGCCGTCATCAAGTACGGATCCAGAATTTTTTCCGGTTGTGACGCATGACAAGACTGTTACGACCGTGTTCGGCGGTAGTGAGAACGTCGCCAACCAACTGAACGTGTGGCTCCAATCGCTGGCTGCGCGCGAAAAAGCTGGATGGAACGATGCCGACACGACGGCCTCTTTGACAGTAGCGCTGGCACAAGCAAATTCTGTCTTTGCATCGGCCCTGATCAGGAGCGACATATTCGGCGTCGGTGCCGCTCATCCACTAAGCACAACAGTCTCGGCCCATCTCGTTCTCGCGAGCGGCAAGCCACTTACATTCAAAGACATGTTCGGGCCAGCGGCGGGACCAAAGCTTGTCACGCTGAGCTGGGCGCAACTCAAGAAAAAACTCGGAACGGATATGCTCGTCAGCAAGCCCGCGGATATCGCCAAGCTTGTAACTGACCCCGGCCACTGGCGGATTGGGCCGAACGGCCTCACCATTGCCTTCAACGTGTATGAAGTGGCGGCCTACGTAATGGGGCCGCAAGAGATCACCTTACCTTGGACGGCGTTGCGGGACGAACTGACAGCCCTTGGTCAAACGGTTGCCGCCGCAACGCGCTAATCCGATCATCTAATCTATTCAATTGTGCCCGTCTTCACGCTCATTGCCTTTCTAGAGCCAGGCCAATACTTCGCCAGGCGCCAATAAATTCTCAGGCTTTCGCACGGCCGTCTGCGAAAAGCCGGCCTGCCAGAGGTTGCTCCAATAAGACCGACCGCAAGACTGACTATGAAACACTGACTATGAAGATGCGGCCTGTCACCGCAAGCTCCGCATCGCGCCCCGGAACGGGTCAGCCGCCCGCCTATTCCGTTGCGAAACCCTCTTGAGCCATCCGTGGCGATCACGGATTGATGGACGTAGAGTTGAAGCGAGAGACAGGCTGGATAATGAGCAAGCAAAGCACAGCCATCGGCCACACGATTGCGTCAATCTGTATCGGATGGGCACTGGCCTGGGGATGGATGGCGCACGAGGCGCAAGCCCAACAACCGCCTTGCCAGTCAAATGAGCGTTTCATCGTTTATTGTGTACGACCATCAGAAACCAATCCACAGATCACCCGTTTCGACGAACAGCATTTCGTCATGATGCGGCGCGGCGCGACCGACCGCAACGAGCCACTTCTCGTTTTCATGCCCGGCACTAATGGTAAGCCTCCGGGTGCCATCGAGTTTCTGCGCACTGCTGCAGAGAACGGCTACAGGGTTATCTCGCTCGAATACAATGACGACACATCGGTTGCGGTCTACTGCCCGATCAATGGCGGCCCGCCATGCTCAGCGCGCTTTCGCAATATGCGAATTTACGGCAATTCAACGCTCGATCCCAACATTGACAACACACATGTGGAAGCCATTACCGAACGCATGTATGCACTTTTGCGCTGGCTTGATCGCACTTACCCTGAAGAAAAATGGTCACGATTTTACGATCAGCAAGGTATGGTATGGGATCAGATCGCGCTCGCTGGCCAATCGCAAGGCGCAGGTATGGCGGCCTTTATCGGCAAGCAAAAACTGGTCAATCGTGTCATTCTTTTTTCGAGCCCGTGGGATTTTTATCTTGGCCCCAGCCGTGAACGCATTCTGGCACCATGGCTTGCATGGCCAATGACCACGCCGCCCGAGCGTTGGTATGCTGGCTACAATCAACGGGAAGCAACGGCGGATCTTCTACAGCGCGCTTATGCGATGCTCCAAATTCCACCCGACCACATCCGCATTTTCAGCCAGCTTCTCCCCGATGCCATACCAGGCCGGGGGAATCCCTATCACACGCAAGGCGTTCATAATCCGATCTACAAACCAGAATGGGTCTTCTTTTTGACCGGACGTTAGCGCGGCTCAATATGAAGTGCAGACGCGCTTCGACGAACCATCTTTGTCCGGCGGCGACATTGAGCATTTCTCAGTCGGCTTGCGATTCTTCTCGTTCTGGACTGTAGCATTAGAGAAAGCACGCGCCGCATTCTCGATGGCTTGCCGCTGCTGATAGGCCTGATAACGCGCGGTGCGATCCGCCTGCTGATATTGTCGGCATTGCGCATAATCGGGCGTGCCGAACTGCAGCCCATAGCTGCGGCACGTTGCATCATCTTCCTGCGCGAGCTCCTGAGCTGTCTGGCATCCAGCCAGAGACAGGGAGGCAGCAATCAGAAGAGGGGCGATGAGAATGCGGGACATGATACGATCAGCCTCAGAATACGGTGTCATTGAATTGACGGCAATCTAAACAACGAATTACGCCAGAGCTAGCATGTTGCGAGCAATCTGGCTCATGACGGGCTGGCTGGCCTGACCGATGGGCAATGGAGTTGAGAATGGTCTCGGATTTAATTCAACGATGCCGCGACCATTGTGCGTCAACCTCTGCCAAGCGCAGCCTTGTTTACGACATTGATCCAATTTAGAACGAAGGACGAAATGGCTCGTAAATGCGTATGAGCCGACAGTCGTTCCGAGGCAAACAAGATACGCTCTGATAAAGAGGCGTCGTTTTTTGCGGGTGGACGCCACGAAAACAGGAGTGCCCCATGACAAACCCAACGATTGTCAACTATGTCGTCCAGCGTCTTTCAGAGCTTGGCATAGACAGAGTTTTTGGGGTTCCCGGTGATTACGCTTTTCCTATCGATGATGCGATTGAGGCGTGCCCGTCGCTGACATGGATCGGCTGCGCCAACGAACTGAATGCGGCTTATGCCGCCGATGGCTACGCACGGCGCAATGGCGTAGCCATGCTCACCACCACTTATGGCGTGGGCGAATTAAGCGCACTGAACGGCGTTATGGGCAGTAAGGCCCATCGCTTGCCGATATTCCATCTTGTGGGTGCGCCGAGCCGTCGCATCACGCACCAACATCTCGTCACCCATCACACGCTGGGCGATGGCGTTTATGGAAATTTCGAAACGCTTTCCGCCGCTGCTGCCTGTGTCAGCGCCAACCTGACGCCCGACAATGCGATCAGTGAATTGGAGCGCGTGATCCGCGAGGCGCTACGCCTAAGCGCACCCGCCTATATCGTTATCCCGATGGATTTCGCGCTGATGCCCGTCGTCGGCACACCGATCAAGGGACAGAAGCTCTCCGCCATCAAGCGCGTTTCAAGCGCGCCGGGAGAATTAGCCGCGGCTTTAGCAGCCGTCGTCAAACGGCTCAAAGCAGCGAAAAATCCCATCCTACTGCCAACCGCGATGATTGCGCGCTATGGCCTCCAAGCCAAGCTCGCTGCTTTTCTTTCAAAATCGAATATGGCCTTTGCCACAACGCCGAATGACAAGGGTATAATCAGCGAAGCGCATCCGAATTTCTTAGGCCTCTATAGCGGCGGGAGTTCGTCGCCAGCCCATGTCAAAAATAGCATTGAAGAAGCCGATCTTGTCCTTGATCTGGGTGGTATGGTGCGTGCCGATGCCAATACCGGGATCTGGACCAATGCAATCCCAGCGGATCGTTTGATAACCCTGCACGACAATTGGGTCCAAATCGGCGACACGATTTTCTCCTACGTCGCGCTTGAAGACATGCTGGATGGCCTTATTGCACAAACGCCTGCCTTTGGCGGAAGAGGTGCGACACCCGCGCCAGCAATGCTGCCGTTGACCGGCAACAAGACAGACACGCTCGGCTCAGCGAATTTCTATCCGCGCCTTCAGCGGCTTTTGAAGAAAGGCGACGTGTTAGTGATCGAGACTGGCACCTGCATGCTTCATTTAGGCGCCATGCTTCTGCCCGCCGATGTGAGTGCAGAAGGTCAGACGCTGTGGGGCTCGATCGGTTGGGCAACACCGGCCACACTCGGCATTGCGATGGCCAACCGCACAGGACGCACTGTTTTAGTCACCGGTGATGGCTCGCACCAATTGACGATGAACGAGATCGCCGTGATGGGGCGCTATGACATCAAACCGGTCATCTTTGTTCTCAACAATCGGCTTTATGGAATTGAAGATGTCGTGAGCGAACGCGGCCATGTTTATGACGACATCGCTCCGGTGCAATACCATTTGCTGCCCGAGGCGATGGGCTGCAAGGATTGGCTCACACGGCGCGTGACCACGATTGGCGAATTGGAAGACGCGCTCGCCGCAATCGATGCCAGCGACAGCGCCGCCTATATCGAGGTGATGATCCCGGAAAGCGAAAGCCAGCCCTTGCCCGCTGCCGCCATCGACATGGCCTACAAAACCCGCACACCATCGGCGCTATAAGCCGAACGGTCGTATAAAGCACACTCTCTCTGCCCAAGACCGTTCGGAGCCATTCGTTCCTCACCGATTGCACCGACGGGAAAGGCAGAGAGTGTGTGGCTTATCAGGAAAAAAGTCTTGCTATGGGCTTTATCTTCAAGCGACTTCCGGCTGAGTTGATGAACTCGGCAATATGCTACACCGAGGCCTCGTTGCGCCAAATTTCAATCGGCGGAAAACCGCAGTGAAAGGATGTCTACAATGAAGCGAATTTTTCTCCGCCACGCCATGCTTGCAGTAGCAGCGCTCTTTGTTGCTGCTATTTTCATCAGCCCCACGGCAGCCAATAGCAAAGTGAAAATTCAATTCGCCCAAGTGGGCGAAATCAAAATGGCATATTACACCCGTGGCCAAGGCGAGCCATTGTTTCTCATCAATGGTTTTATGTCTGCCATGAGCACATGGGATCCCGCCCTGCTCGACGTGCTGGCTAAAAACAACAAGCTGATTATCTTTGATAATCGCGGAGTCGGCCTCTCGACGGACACGAAGGACGACAAGACATCAATGGAGCAGATGGCGGATGACACGGCCGGTCTGATCAAGGCATTGGGGTACAAAAAAGCAAACGTACTTGGCTATTCAATGGGCGCGCGCATTGCACAGCAAGTTTTCATTCGTCACCCCGACCTTGTGAACAAGGGGATTCTCGCGGCTCCCAATCCAGGCGGCAGCCGCCAGATCAAGCCAAGCGCTGAAGTGGCAAAGCTCCTGAACGATCCCAATGTCTCGACTTATGACAAAGCGTCTTTGATGTTCACGAAAGACCAGACAGGGCAATTGGCACTGAAGCAAATTATGCAGCGCATCAACAACGCAACAAAGAATGGAACCGCACCGAACGACAATGTCGTCTCCAAAGAAACCGCCTTGCGGCAGGACCGCGCCAGAACGACCCTCTGGGGCGCGAACGAAAAGAATTTCGACGACCTCAAGAATATCAAATTTCCGGTTCTTGTTGCCGATGGCCGCGATGACGTGATCGATCCGCCGGAGAATGCCCGCCTGATCGCAGGGCAGATCCCGTTCTCTTGGCTCGCTTTCTATGAAGGTGGCCACGGGTTTCTGTTTCAATCCGCGGCGCGTTTCGGAGCGACCATCAACGCTTTCCTGAAGTGACGCACGACGCTCACTACAGCTCATAAGTTAAGAGCGTTATATCGAGGCTAAATGGGGCGATCCTCTGGGTCGCCCTTTTTATTGAACTGAAAAAACGGGGAGACTCCGCGTTCGTGACCCGCTGCACGGAGGCAACATCAACGATGAAGAGGATTGTCCGAAGGCGGGGAAAACGCTGTGATTAAACAGCGAAAACAAAAAATGCATTCAATCCAACACTTTATGAGTTGAACTGGCGGAGAGGGGGAGATTCGAACTCCCGATAGGCTTGCACCTATGCCGCATTTCGAGTGCGGTGCATTCAACCACTCTGCCACCTCTCCGCAGGGCCGGACGGCCTGAGAGCCGCTCGTGTGGTCGGCGCGGCGAATAGCATGCGCCCTCTCCCCCCGCAAGCGGGTTGGCTTGAAAAGGCGTTTTCTGAGGTCGTTTGCAGGCCGTTTGGATTGACTCAAGGAAGGCCATCCGGTACTCACATCCGACTGGCGCGGGGTTCCCGCGCTTTTTACGTTGCGCGCGTAAGCGCGTGTCCGGTTCAACACTGCCAAAAAGCCGTCCGGTTCAAGGGCTTAGCCCCGGATCAGGACGGGCTGAACACGAGGGAAAACGATGTTCGCAGTAATCAAGACCGGCGGCAAACAATACAAGGTTGCCGCCAATGACGTGATCGTCATCGAGAAGCTCGACCTCAACGCCGGTGACGCTGTCACCTTTGAAGAGGTGTTGATGGTCGGCGGAGACGCTGGCACCCAGATCGGCGCGCCCACCGTGGCAGGTGCCGCTGTGTCGGCGGAAGTGGTCGAACAGACCCGCACCGCGCACTCGATCTCGTTCCACAAGCGCCGCCGCAAGAACTCCAAGCGCAAGCGCGGCCATCGCCAGGACCTCACCCGCGTCAAGATCCTTGAGATCGTGACGGGTGGCGCGGCCCCGAAGGCGAAGAAGGCTGCCAAGACGGTTGAAGCGGCCGAGTAATCGGCTCCCGTCAGCGCAATTCACGGTTTGGACAGGTTTCGGGGCTAAGGTCCCAGAAAGTTACGGAGCAGAACAATGGCTCACAAAAAAGCAGGCGGTTCATCCCGCAACGGTCGTGACTCGGAAGGTCGGCGCCTTGGCGTGAAGAAGTTCGGCGGCGAAGCAGTCGTCCCGGGCAACATCATCATTCGCCAGCGCGGCA
>JAIYCE010000082.1 GCA_027488155.1 Hyphomicrobiales bacterium
ATTGCCAGAGCGCGACCGAGTTCGACGCGCTTTTGCAGGCCATAGGGGAGCTTCCCGACGGGCGTTTTGCGGATCGCCTGGATTTCAAGAAAATCGATGATTTCCTCAACCACATGGCGATGCTCGACCTCTTCGCGCATCGCCGGGCCATGCCGCCACAACTGCCAGAACAGGCCCGTCTTCATCTTCAGCGTGCGGCCGGCCATGATGTTGTCGAGCGTCGACATGCCTTTGAACAGGGCGACGTTCTGGAATGTGCGCGCGATGCCTTGCGAAGCGGCCACATAGGGGCGCATCTTCTGCCGCGTCTCGCCTTTGAAAGTGATGCGCCCTTGTTGCGGATGATAAAACCCGTTGATGACGTTGAGCATGGATGTTTTACCCGCACCGTTCGGGCCGATGATCGCGCGGATCTCGCCCTTCTTGATGTCGAACGAAACATCCGTGATCGCTTTCACGCCACCGAAAGCGAGGGACACATTCTCGACGGCGAGCAGCGTGTCGCCCTTCGCCAAAGTATGCGGGTTGGATTGAACCGATACGTTCATCATGCGGCCTTGCTGCGTGCTGAAGCGGGAACGATGTCACAATCGCGAATTTTGACGCGGGCCGAGATCGTACCTTTGCGTCCATCTTCGAATGTGACTTCGGTCGAGATGTCGGCTTCCTGTGAGCCATTGTAGAGCGCATCGATGAGCGGCGCATAGCGTTCGGCGATAAAACCGCGCCGCACCTTTTGCGTCCGTGTCAATTCACCATCGTCGGCATCCAGTTCCTTGTGTAGGATGAGGAACCGTTTGATTTGCGCACCTGCCATCATAGGCTCTTGTGCAAGCGAACGATTCACTTCGTTCACATGCGTCGCGATCATGTCGTAAACCAGCGGATGGTTGGCGAGTTCCTGATAGGACGCATAAACGACATTGTTACGCTCGGCCCAATTGCCAACGGCTGTGATATCGATATTGATGAAACAGGTCACGGCATCGCGCGTGTCGCCGAATGCCACCGCTTCTTTGATGTTGGGGTAGAACTTTAGCTTGTTCTCGACATATTTCGGTGGGAATAGATCGCCATTGGCGAGTTTGCCGACATCCTTAGCGCGGTCGATGATCTTCAGATGGCCCGATTGCGGCTCGAAGAAACCGGCATCGCCCGTCTTGATGAAGCCATCCGGCGTCAGCGTTTCCGTGGTGCGCTCGTCGTCACGGAAATAGCCAAGGAACATGCCCGGCGATTTGAACAGGACCTCGCCTTCGGGGCTGATCTTCACTTCCACATTGGGTGCAAGCGGGCCAACCGTATCAGCCCTAATCTGACCATCGGGTTGGACGGTTACATAAAGGAAGGCTTCCGTCTGCCCATAGAGCTGCTTCAGATTGAGCCCCAGCGACCGATAGAAGGAGAAAAGCTCAGGCCCGATCGCCTCGCCCGCCGTATAGCCGACGCGCATGCGCGAAAAGCCAAGTACGTTTTTCAGCGGCGCATAAACAATGATATTGCCGAGACCGTAGAGCAGGCGACCGGAGAGTGGCACGCTTTCGCCATTCAAAATTTTCTCGCCATATTCTTTCGCAATGCCGATGAAATAGTGGAACATCTTGCGCTTCAACGCGCCCGCATCTTCCATGCGGATCATCACCCGCGTCAAAAGGCTTTCGAACACGCGCGGTGGCGCGAAATAGAATGTCGGGCCAATTTCACGCAGATCCTGCTGCACCGTATCCGGGCTTTCGGGGCAGGACATGCAATAGCCGGCCACCAAACCTTGCGCATAATTCATGTAATGGTCACCGACCCATGCAAGGGGCAGATAGGCTAGGACCTCATCATGGTCGTTCAGCCTGTCAAATTTGACGCTGTCTGTCGCGGCGTTGATGCAGCGCTCGGCCGAGAGCATCACACCTTTCGAGCGTCCGGTCGTACCCGATGTATAGAGGATGACAGACGTGTCTGACCCTTTACCTTCTGCCATGCTGGCATCGAGCGCTGCGGAAACGGCGTTGTCCTGCAACGCTTTCCGGCCCTGCTCGATTAATTCGCCCATCGCTTTCAATTGCGTATGGTCGTAATCTCGCAAGCCGCGCCCCCAATCGTAGACGATGTATTTGAGGTAATGCAGCCGGTCTGTGATCGAGAGAATCTTGTCGACCTGTTCCTGATCTTGCACGGCGGCGAGTTTCACTTGCGCATGTTCGAGCACATAGGCCATTTCATCGGCCACGGCGTCGGCATAAACCGGTACTGGGATTGCGCCGAGCATTTGTGCGGCCATCATCGACCAATAGAGCTTTGGCCGATTGGCACCAACGATGGCGATCGTGTCGCCACGCTCAAGCCCAAGTGCGCGATAGCCAGCGGCGAGCGCACGCACGTTGGCGTAGACCTCGGCCCAGGTCCAAGTCTGCCAGATGCCGAGATCCTTATGGCGGATGGCAGGCCGGTCGCCGCGCACGCGCGCATTGCGGGCCAATAACTTCGGAAATGTATCCTCGCGCAGGGCCTGTGCGGCTTCCACGTGGGCGTCCTCCCTGATGCTCCGGCGCTTCGCTGTGAAGAGCCTGGCCGTTCCCAATCTGTGGCGGTAATCCGCCATCTCTTCTTTGTAAGCCTGCTTTGCAAGCTACGCCGATATCATACCCTTCGAAAGTGACGGGTCCAGAGCCCTGCGGCAATCCAACCAATGGCCAATTCAGGGGCGCGGCTACCCAGAAAGGCTGGTCCTTCAATGAATTGCATTCACTTTTGCCGGGTGCCATTCAGCATAGGGGTGCGTTCATTCGGCGGCGAGCGCCTGCGGCGTGCCACCCGCGCGGAACTGCGTCAGTAGGGCCGCTTCTTCTGCCTTGGCAGCGACTACATGCCGTTCCTTCACATGGCCGAAACCACGGATCTTGTCCGGAAGACTCGCCAGTGCGAGTGCGAGGGCTTTGTTAGCCGGCGTAAGTGCGCCGCATAATTCTGTGATCAGATTTTCGTAGGCGGTGAGGAGCTGACGCTCCATTTTGCGCTCCGCTGTGAGGCCGAAAATATCGAGTGCTGTGCCGCGCAGGCTGCGTAAGGCAGCTAATATGCGGAACATATGCATCGCCCACGGACCGAAGCTCGACTTCAGTGGCAGTCCGGTCTGCGGGTCGCGCTTTCCAAGGAGCGGCGGGGCCAAATGGAATTCAAGCTTGAGATCGCCCTCGAATGCCGTTTCAAGCTGCTTGCGGAACGCCCCGTCCGTATAGAGGCGGCCGACTTCATACTCGTCTTTGATGGCCATCAGTTTGAACAGATATTTGACGACAGCTTCGGTCAAACTCGTCTCGCCTGGCGTTGCGCGCTGTTCGGCTGCACGCATGGTCTCGACTTGTTTCAGATAGCGCTCAGCATAGGCGCGGTTTTGATAGGCAGTCAGAAACTCGACACGCCTTGCAATTTTTTCATCGAGCGTTTCGGCGAGTTGGCGCGCCTTCGTGCCTTTCAAGGCCGGCGCGGCGAGCGCCTCCACGCGCGGCAAATCAATGGCAGCGCGGCGGCCCCATTCAAAGGCATGCAGATTCATCTGCACTGCCTCGCCATTAAGTTCGATGGCGCGCTTGATGGCATCAGACGAGAGTGGCACGCGACCTTTCTGGAAGGCATAGCCAAGCACGAACATATTGGCAGCTATGGCATTGCCGAGAAGGGCCGTTGCAATTCCTGTTGCATTGACGAAGGCCGCATTTTCGCGCCCGACAGTTGAGAGAACGGCACGCTTGATCCGTTCTGACGGTAACGAGAAATCTGCATTGCGGACGAAATCTCCCGGCATCACTTCCGCCGTGTTGACGACGATCATCGTCTCGCCGGGCCGCGCGCCAGCCAACACTTTCTTGCTTCCCGTTACGATAAGGTCGCAACCAAGCACAAGATCGGCTTCGCCGGCCGCCACACGAATAGCGTGGATGTCTTGCGGTTTTCTCGCAAGCTTCACATGGCTGTAAACGGCGCCACCTTTCTGCGCGAGGCCGGCCATATCGATCATGCCGCATCCCTTGCCTTCGAGATGGGCTGCCATGCCGAGGATCGCGCCGATTGTCACGACGCCCGTGCCACCAACGCCGGTAACGATGATCGCGTAAGGGCGTTCGGGCAGGTCGATATGCGGCTCGGGCAGCGTGCCCCATTCGGAATCATTTACGGAAACAGGTTCAGCCTTCGTCTTTTTCACCTTTGCGCCATGCACAGTAACGAAGGATGGGCAGAAACCCTGTATGCAGGAAAAATCCTTGTTGCAGTTGGATTGATCGATCATTCGCTTGCGGCCGAACTCCGTCTCCACCGGTTGCACCGAGACACAGTTCGATTTTTGGCTGCAATCGCCGCAACCTTCGCAAACAAGCTCGTTGATGATCACGCGTTTGTCAGGGTCGGGCATCTCGCCGCGCTTGCGGCGGCGGCGCTTTTCCGCTGCACATGTCTGGTCGTAGATGATAACAGTGACGCCTTCGATGTCCGCCATGCGCCGCTGGACCGTGTCGAGCTCCGTGCGGTGATGGAACGTCACGCCGGATGGGAAAGAATAACCGACATACTTGTCTGGATCGTCGGAGACGATAGCGAGTGCTTTTACGCCTTCGGCTGATACTTGCGATGCAAGCTGGTCGACAGTGAGCCCACCATCGTGACGCTGTCCACCCGTCATCGCGACGGCATCGTTGAAGAGAATTTTATACGTGACATTCGCCTTCGACGAGATCGCAAAGCGTAGCGCGAGGGAACCGGAATGATTATAGGTGCCGTCGCCGAGATTTTGAAACACATGGCCACGTTTTGAGAAAGGCGCTTCGCCCACCCAATTGGCCCCTTCGCCGCCCATCTGCGTGAAGCCTTCCGTCTCACGATCCATCCATTGCGCCATATAATGGCAACCAATGCCGGCATAAGCGCGCATACCTTCGGGCACGATGGTGGATGAATTATGCGGGCAGCCCGAGCAGAAATAGGGAATGCGCGTAGCCACATCCTGCACTTCAGCCAGTATGCTTTGCGCTGTCTGCAACCGCGTGAGCCGTAATTTCAGATCGGGATCGTCATGGTAGCGCAAGAGGCGCTCGCCAATTGCGATCGCGATATCATTTTGGTCGAGCGCGCCCTTGACGGGGAACAGCCAATTCCCGGCCTCGTCTTTTTTCCCGACGACGATTGGTTGATGCGCAGAACCGTAAAGTTCCTCACGCACCTGCACTTCGATCAGCGAGCGTTTCTCCTCGACGACGATAACGAGATCGAGATCCTTGACGAAATCCCGAAGCCCATGGGGTTCGAGAGGCCAAGGGCAGCCGACCTTGTAAAGCCTCAGCCCGAGTGTACTGGCGCGCACCTCGTCGATGCCAAGATCGTCAAGCGCTTGGCGGACGTCGAGGTAGGATTTTCCGACCGTAACCACGCCCACGCGCGGCTTCGTGCCACCCGCCATGATGATTTTGTTGATGGGATTGGCGCGCAGAAACGCGATCATCGCATCGCGCTTATAATCTTGCAGTCGCTCTTCCATCGCGAGAATCCCGTCGCGCGGTCTGATGTTCAGCCCGTCCGGCGGCATTTTGAAATCGGTTGGAATTTGGGCCTGCACGCGGTCGAGCGAACCATCCACAACAGTGGTCGATTCCACTGTATCCTTCACGCCTTTCAGCGCGACCCAAGTGCCGCAAAAGCGGCTCATCGCATAGCCATAGAGTCCGTAATCGAGGATTTCCTGCACGCCCGCCGGGCTCAGGATCGGCATCATCACGTCGACGAAGGTGAATTCCGATTGATGTGCCGTGGTTGACGATTCCGCCGTATGGTCGTCTCCCATCAACGCCAATACACCGCCCTGAGGGGATGTGCCTGCCATATTGGCATGGCGGAACACATCGCCCGAACGGTCGACGCCGGGCCCCTTGCCGTACCAGAGCGCGAAAACGCCATCGAAACGGCCCTCGCCGCGCATTTCTGCTTGTTGAGCGCCCCAGCAGGCCGTCGCGGCCAACTCCTCATTGATGCCGGGTTGGAAGATGATGGATGCGGGCTCAAGAATCTTACGCGCCTTGGCCACTTGCTGGTCAAGCGCGCCAAGCGGTGAGCCGCGATAGCCGGAGATGAAGCCTGCCGTATTGAACCCGGACCGGCGGTCCCGCTCATGTTGCATGAGCATCAAGCGGATGATCGCCTGTGTCCCTGTCATGAAGACGTGGCGCTTGGACAAATCATACTTGTCGTCGAGCGAGACGGGCTGCAATGCATTCGAAGCCGGCATGGGGGTGGCCATCCTCTGTCTCCCTCTAGAGAACGCCTTCCGGCGACTCTGGGTCAATGGCCGGTGACCGGCTCTTCAACTTTATTATGTCAGTAAGGCTGACATAGTTTCGACAAGCCGTCAATCGAATAGCCCTTCTGCCTCGCTTTGGCCCATTTACTCTGGCAACACTCACCACCGACGATGGCGGCGATTCGGGCGAGGGACAATGCGGCAGGTTTTCAGCCTTGGCGGCCTTCTCAGTGCGGTCCTGTTTTGCCTAGGGCTGGTGGCCCCGGCGCACGCTCACCCTCATGTCTGGATCACGGCGCAGGCGGAAATCCTCTACAATACGGACGGGTCCGTCACTGCCATTCGCCATGTCTGGGACTTTGACGAGGCGTATACGGCGTTCGCGACGCAGGGGCTTGATACCGACAAGGATGGCAAAATCTCGCGCAGCGAACTTCAGGGCCTTGCCCAGGAAAATGCCGAATCCCTGCATGAATTCGATTTCTTCACATCGCTGAAGATCGATGGCAAACGCCCTGCCTTCGGCCAGCCCAAAGATTATTTCATGGAAATGAGCGGGCCTCTGCTCCGCTTTGTCTATGTCTTGCCGCTCGAAAAGCCGGTGAAGCCGAAGACGAGCCTGTCGATCGAGATTGCCGACAAGAGCTTCTTTGTCGCGTTCAATCTGATCGAGGGCGATGGTGCGGTAAAGCTCGTTGCGGCGCCACAGGGCTGTACTGTGCGGATCAATCGACCAAAAACGCAGGCGCCGCAGCAAACCCTTTCGGAACAGGCGTTTCAGGCGCTCGGCGGCGGCGCAGACGTCGGATTGCAATTTGCTACAAGGGCCATCGTGGCATGTCCGTAGGCCATCATCATCATCACGATCAAGCACATCATCTGAATACGCATGATCATGGTCATGCGAGCGCCGTACGCGCATTGCTGCGACGGCTAGCCGTCGCTTTCGCCGCGGTGATTCTCATTGTGGCTTTAGGCAGCCTGATCGGTCTGTTCATCGGGTCACCCGCGCCGACACCGGCACCGAAATCGCCCTTCGGCATGGGCCTGCGCGAAGGCGGTGCCGCGACAAGTGGTCTCGCCGCTTGGATTCTCGATATCCAGTCGCAATTCGCGCGGGCCATGACGGCAGCGGTGCGCGCGTTCAAGACAGATGCATGGGCAGGCATGACGCTGGTCGGCGTCGCCTTTGCCTATGGCGTGTTTCATGCCGCCGGACCCGGCCATGGCAAGGCCATCATCGCGGCCTATGCCGTTGCGACTGAAAAGCAAATCAAGGGCGGCGTCGTTCTCGCTCTCGGCGCTGCACTGCTGCAAGCAATTGTCGCTATCGTGATCGTCGGGATTTTTGCGGTAATTTTCGGCGCAACGGCGAAGACCATGGCGCAAGCGGCGAACTGGGTCGAGATCGCAAGTTTCGCTCTCGTCGCTCTGGTCGGCGGTTGGTTGCTCTGGGTGAAATCAGGCACGCTCGCCACCATGCTCACAGCATCGCGGCCCGCTCATCACCACGATCATCATCACGCTCATCACCACGATCATCACCATCATCACGCGCATAGCGATGCCTGCGGTTGCGGTCACGATCATGCACCTCTCCCGCCGCAACGCGCCACATGGAAAAGTATGGCGGCAACCATTGCTGCTGCGGGCATTCGGCCCTGTTCTGGTGCCATCGTCATGCTCGTTTTCGCACTCTCGCAAGGCGTATTCTGGCTTGGTATCGTCGCAACTTTCGCGATGGCCATCGGCACGTTCCTCACAACCGCGGCAATTGCCATGTTCACTTTAGTCGCGAAGAAAGAGGCGCGTCGTCTGGCTGGTGGCGCGGAGAGCTGGCGCGGTCAGCTTGTTGCGTCAGGCTTGGAGACGCTGGCTGCGGCTGCCGTGCTCTGTCTCGGCATCGTGCTGATGACCGGATTCGCCGGAGCGTAACTTCAGCCGAAGGCGTGTTGCGGATCGTTCTCGAGCACAATGGGCTCGCCATGCGGCGTGGCATCGGCGGCACGGTCCCACGCATCGCGCAAAGCAGCGAGAAGCGTTTCATCAGCAACACCTTTTGCAATGACCAGCGCCTCAAGCGCATTCAACCAATGATCGTAATAGGTATCGCCGCAGTCAGGATCGCCTTCCGCCTGTGCGCGCTTGATTTCCTGCGATAATGCTTCGGCCCATTCCGACCATGTGAAAAGGCCCGTTTGATGAAGCGCAACGGTCATCGCGAAAGCCTGCGCCTGCCAAGGCTCGGCGAAGATTGGCCCTTCGACATCGCAGGGCAGATCGGGCAAAAAATCCTCGATCCTGCTCATGCCGCGCTCTCGAGATAAGGCTCCCAACAATCGACCATGACCGTCAATGTGGGATCAGCGCCTTCGCCCCATAAATCTCGTGCCGAAAAAGCGATGCCATAGCAATGCGCCGGTTGCTCGCCGAGGTCATGGGCATGCGTGTCGGGGAAGACATGTGCGCCATGACGGAATGTCACCACGCCCGTTTTTCCCCGCGCATAACGCGGCAGCCGCGTGTGCGTTGTGGGATGCATTACTTTCGTCGTGACACGATCGCCAATCGCAAAGCGCGGTGCTGTGGCGATGTTGCGTTCGGTCGGCGAGCCTTTGGCAAGTGCGCCCGCAACGCGTTCGGCGGCAAGCGGCGGATTGCGCGTGGCAGGCCTCGCTGTCAGCGCCTCGCCTTTCTGCAATTCATCCGGCGTCACCAACCCATGGCGCAAAAGCAGTTTTTCGAGTGCCGTAATCCAGATGTCGTAATAGGTTTTGGAAAGATAAAGCGCAGGCGGAATCGTCTCTCGCGCATGGCGGCTTTCATCAAGCGTCCATTGTCCGAGCGCACCACAGGCGAGGGTGATGGCCAAGGCCCGCTTTTCCCAATCGCCGTGGAAATAGGGCTCGTCTTTTTCAGGTATGACGGGACCGAAGCCCATCATCCCGCCCAGATCCTGCGCGCCATTCATCGCGTGGCTCCCGGCGTGAGCGGCTGACCGGTGCCGATCATACTGTCGCGCGTCACGAGATGGGCCAGCTGTTCTTCACTCCAGCTGTCTGTGCCAGCGGGCCGCATCGGCAGAACGAGATAGCGCATCTCCGCCGTCGAATCCCAAACGCGGATTTGCATCGTCTCGGGCAGCGTGACACCGAAATCCTTCAGCACGCCACGCGGGTCGATCACGGCACGCGAACGATAAGGTGCCGATTTGTACCAAACCGGCGGTAGGCCTAGCACCGGCCACGGATAGCAAGAGCACAGCGTGCAGACGACCATGTTGTGCGTGTCGGTTGTGTTCTCGACGATCTGCATATGTTCGCCTTGCCGCCCTCCATAGCCGAGTTCGGCAATCGCTGCAGTGGCATTCTCGCGCAGGCGGGCGAGATAGGCGGGATCGGTCCATGCGCGTGCGATGACGCGCGCGCCATTGCGCGGCCCGATTTTGGTTTCATAAGTCTCGACGATGGCATCGAGGGCGGCGGGATCGACAAGCCCCTTGCGGGTCAGGATCGTCTCAAGCGCACGCACGCGCAGCGCCACTTCGGACAATTCCGAATGGTCGTGATCGTGCTCATGGTCATGATCGTGATGATGATGTTCGTCGTGGTCGTGATCGTGCGTCTGATGGGTCATGCCGGAAGCATGGACGGCTCTGCCCCGCTTTTCAACCGGCCCCTGCCCATTGACCTGAGGCGGGCGCATCGGTCCAATGCGGCGCATGAAAGCATCGTCCCTGTTTGATCTTACGGGCCGCACGGCCCTCGTCACCGGCGCGTCTGGCGGGCTTGGCGCCCGCTTCGCCCATGTCCTGTCGGCGCATGGCGCTAAAGTGGCCCTTGTCGCGCGCCGTAAGGCGGAACTGGCCCTGCATGTTGCGGCGATTGCCGCCGAAGGGGGCAAGGCTGTCGCCATCGAAGCGGATATCACAGACCGTGCCGCGCTCTCCCGCGCCTTCGACGAAGCTGAGAAAGCCTTCGGCACTGTCGATCTGCTGGTCGCCAATGCCGGGATAGCCCCGGCCAGCAAACTCATCGATGAGACGGAAGAGAGCTGGCACAAGGTGATGGCACTCAATCTCGATGCCGTTTTGTTTTCCTCGCAGGAGGCAGCCCGTCGTCTGATGGCCGCTGGCAAACATGGCGCGATCGTCGTCGTCGGCTCGGTTCTTGGTTTCGGCGTCTCGCGTGGGGTAGGTGCCTATTGCACCTCGAAAGCCGCGGTTCATCAGTTGACGAAAGCGCTCGCGCTTGAACTCGCGCCCAAGAATATCCGCGTCAACGCATTGGCACCCGGCTATATCGTCACCGATATCAACCGTGCCTATCTCGAATCGCCCGCAGGCGAGACGATGAAAGCCGCGATCCCGATGCGCCGGTTTGGTCGTATCGATGAACTCGACGGCCCGCTTTTGTTGCTCGCGTCTGACGCAGGCAGCCTGATGACCGGCACCATTCTCACCGCCGATGGCGGTCACCTTCTGCCTTTGTGAGTTGCTCCATGGATTTCACCCTTCCACCCGAACTCGATGCCATTCGTGCGCGCGCGCGTGATTTCGTCATGCAGGAAATCATCCCGCTCGAAAGCGATCCCACGATCTGGGACGATCACGAAAATATCCGCCTTGATCGCTTGGACACATTGCGCGCGAAAGCGAAAGCCGCCGGGCTGTGGGCGCCGCAAGCCCCTGTAGCCGATGGCGGCATGGGCCTGCCGGTGATGGGCTGGGCCGCGCTTTACGAAGAAGCGAATTATAGTCTCTTCGGCCCCGCTGCGATGAATTGTGCCGCACCGGACGATGGCAATATGAATGTGCTCGCCAAGCTCGGCACATCCGCGCAGAAAGAGCGTTGGCTGCATCCCATCGTTCGCGGCGATGTGCGCTCGTCCTTTGTTATGACGGAGCCAGCGCCCGGCTCAGGTTCCGATCCCGGCATGATGCTGACGCGTGCCGAACGCAAAGGCGACAAATGGGTCATTAAGGGCCGCAAATGGTACATCACCGGTGCGGGCGAAGCGGCGCATTTCATCTTGATGGCGCGCACATCGGACGATCCGCGCAAGGGGCTCACGGCTTTTCTGTTTCATAAGGATCAGCCCGGTTGGGAAATCCTGCGCCGTATTGAAATCATGGGGCCGGAAGAACATGGCGGCCACTGTGAATTGGAATTCGATGGTCTCGAAATCGCGGATGACAACATTCTCGGACAAGTCGGCGATGGGCTCAAAGTCACGCAAGTGCGTTTGGGCCCGGCGCGTCTCACCCATTGTATGCGTTGGCTGGGGCTTTCGAAGCGTTGCATGGATATTGCTGCCGCCTATGCCGCCGAACGCACCGGCTTCGGCATTCGCTTGGCGGATCGCGAAAGCATTCAATTGAAGATGGGTGAATTGGCGCACGATATTCAGGTTGGTCGCCTGCTCGTGATGCACGCCGCTTGGAAACTCGACCAAGGCGATTTTGCCCGCAAGGAAGTGTCGATGGCGAAGGTCCATGTCGCCGATACCCTGCACAAGGCTGCCGATGTGGCGATCCAGATCAATGGTGCGCGCGGCTATTCCAAGGACACGATCCTCGAATGGATTTATCGCTATGCACGCCAAGCCCGTCTGGTCGACGGCGCAACGGAAGTCCACCGTATGGTGCTCTCGAAATTCTACGACAAGGAAAGACAGGATTTCTGGTCGTGGGGCGTGTGAGACCTGGCTGATCGGACGGGCTGAGCCTTCTCTGCCGAAGCGCTACGCTTCCCACATTGTCGTGGGAGGGGGCCATGCGGAGAGCGATTACATTAGTGATATTGTTAGTTTTGATAATAATTCCAAAAGAAACCATGGCTCAATGGGTCCAGAGCGAGAGTGACGAGTATCAACAATTTGTGGATCGCTATGTATGTCCGATTTCGTCGGCCTTGCTCGCATTGAGCAAATCCACACTCCCGCGCAATCAATTTATCATCCTGAATCCCAAAGAGGATCCATCAAAATATGTGCAATGCCTGTTTAAGCCAAATGAGCCGATTTATTGCGAGGCCACGTCTTATTATTTTCGTAACGTTCCAGGAGAGCCGGAGCGTTATCGGATATCAGCTGAGAAGCGAAAAATACTCGAAGAGCATAGCTTTACATTTCAACCGAAAGGAAATTTCTTTTTGTCAGTGATACGGCCATTAGATTCGGATTATGAGCCCATGGCGCGGTTCCTGCTCACAATTCTTTATGAAGCCTATGATGTACGGATTTCTAATCGCTTACGGATCGATGTTCCGCCGGAACTCGATACGACAAGCGCATGCCGTCCAGCTGTGAGCTAAGCTTACTCACCAACGCCAATATCGCCCGGTTCCAAATGATAATGCGTTGAACAAAATTCGCAGGTGATGCCGACCCGTCCGTCTTCAACCACCATCGATTGACGCTCTTCGTCGGAAAAGCTTTTCAACATCGCCATGATACGATCGCGCGAGCAGCGGCATTGCTCATGCACGGGCTGTGCTTCGAATACGCGTACGCCGCGCTCGTGGAACAGGCGATAGAGCAATTCCTCGCTCGTTAGATTGGGATCGACGAGTTCGTGATCTTCAACCGTATCGACAAGCAAGCGGGCTTCCGTCCAGGCATCGTCTTCCTGATGCGCCAGAATTTCGGCACCCTCCGGCGCATCGCCGGGATGAAGATCCGCTTGCCGCTGGCGTTCGGGCGAGGTTGGCAGGAATTGCACAATCAGTCCGCCCGCGCGCCAATGATAACGCGACGTGCCGCCTTCGCCTAAATAGGTTTCGCCGACAGCAAGGCGCACACGCGTCGGAATCTGTTCCGATTGCTGGAAATACTGGTGCGCGGCCGCTTCCAAGCCCTGCCCATCGAGCGCAACGAGGCCTTGATAGCGCGACATGTCCGCGCCCTGATCGATGGTGAAGACGAGATGCCCATGGCCGAGCAACGCGGCGGGTTTGCGCTGATCGGCTTGCAGTGCGTTGATCCGCGCTGCATCAAACCTTGCATAAGCGCGCACGCGATCGGGCGCTTCGAAATCGACGACAAGCATGTCGACTGCACCGTCGCTGCGCGTTTGTAGTTGGAAACGGCCTTCAAACTTGAGTGACGAGCCGAGTAGGATCGTCAGCGCAACCGCTTCTCCGAGCAGACGCGCGACAGGATCGGGATAGGCATGGCGCGCCAGCAGCGTGTCGATGGCGGGGCCGAGCCGCACGATCCGGCCGCGGACATCAAGTGCCTCGACGGAAAAGGGAAGAACCCGATCGTCTCGTTCCTGCGCCATAACTAAACCTTTAAGCGCCGAGCGCCCAAGCCAGCACACCCTTCTGCGCATGCAGCCGGTTTTCTGCTTCGTCGAACACCACAGATTGCGGCCCGTCCATCACCTCGTCGGTGACTTCCTCCCCACGATGAGCCGGCAGACAATGCATGAAGATGGCGTTCTTATTGGCATGGCGCATCAGCTTGCCATTCACCTGATAGGGCGCAAGCAGATTGTGACGTTTGCCGGCATCCTCATCGCCCATCGATACCCAGCAATCGGTGACAACGGCATCAGCACCCTCGACCGCGTCGAACGGATCGTTTGTCAAAGAGACGCGCGCACCTTCGCGCCTCGCCCAAGCGAGTTGCCCGGCGGTGGGCGCAAGCTGTTCCGGCGTCGCAATCTTGAGACGGAAATCGAGCTTCGCAGCGGCATGGATCCATGACGCCAGCACATTGTTGCTGTCGCCGGTCCAAGCCACTGTTTTACCTGTGATCGGGCCGCGATGCTCTTCGAAGGTCATGACATCCGCCATGATTTGGCAGGGATGGGAATCCTTCGTAAGCCCATTGATAACGGGCACGGTGGCGAATTCCGCGAGTTCCTTCACCGCATCATGGTCGAGCATACGGATCATGATCGCGTCGACATAGCGCGAGAGCACCCGCGCTGTATCGCCAATCGTCTCGCCGCGTCCGAGTTGCATCTCGGCACCCGTGAGCATGATCGTTTCACCGCCCAGCTCACGCATCCCGACATCAAACGACACGCGTGTGCGCGTCGACGGCTTGTCGAAAATCATTGCCAGTGTTTTGCCGACGAGCGGGCGCTCTTTGGCGAGTTCGCCTTTTTTGCGCGCCGCCTTGATAGATTTTGCCTTGTCGAGAACCGTGCGGATATCATCCGCATTGAAGTCCGACAGGTCGAGAAAGTGTTTCGGGCTCATTCAGCAGCCCCTTTCTGCTCTGCGGCGAGTTTGATTTCCAACGCAGCACAGGCTTTCTCGAGGCGTGCGAGGGCGTCGCGGGCCTCATCGTTCGAGATGATCAGCGGCGGCAGGAGGCGCACGACATTGTCGCCCGCGCCCACCGTCAGCATTTTCTGATCGCGCAAGGCCGCCACGAGGTCCGTGTTCGGCACTTTCGCCTTCACCCCGAGCAGCAGGCCTTCGCCGCGCACATCCTCAATGATCGAAGGATGGCGGTCTTTGATCGCCGCAAGGCCCTGCCGCATCTGGTTTGAGATTGTGTCGACATGCTCAAGGAAACCCGGTTTCAGCACCTCGTCGAGCACGGCATTGCCGACAGCCATGGCGAGCGGATTGCCGCCATAGGTCGTGCCATGCGTGCCCGCCGTCATGCCTTTTCCAGCTTCGAAAGTGGACAAGCACGCCCCGAGTGGGAAGCCGCCGCCAATGCCCTTTGCAACTGCCATGATGTCCGGCGTTACGCCTGCGCGCTGATGCGCAAAGAACCGACCTGAGCGGCCAACACCTGTCTGCACCTCGTCAAAGATCAGGAGCAGGCCGTGCTTGTCGCACAGCTCACGCAGGCCACGCAGACATTGCGGCGGCACAGGGCGCACACCGCCTTCTCCCTGCACGGGCTCAATGAGGATGGCCGCCGTTTCGGGGCCGATCGCCGCTTCGAGCGCCTTGTGGTCGCCGAAGGGCACCTGATCGAAGCCTTCGACCTTGGGGCCGAAGCCTTCGAGATATTTGGCCTGCCCGCCCGCTGCGATGGTTGCGAGCGTGCGGCCATGGAAGGCGCCTTCGAAGGTGATGATGCGGTAACGCTCCGGATGGCCCGACGCATATTGATATTTCCGCGCCATCTTGATCGCGCATTCCAGCGCTTCTGCGCCCGAATTCGTGAAGAAAACCTGATCGGCGAAAGTATTGTCGACAAGGCGTTGCGCCAGCCGCTCGCCTTCCGGGATCTGGTACAGGTTCGAGGTGTGCCAAACCTTCTGTGCCTGATCGGTCAGGGCTTTGACGAGATGGGGATGGGCATGGCCGAGCGCATTCACAGCAATGCCTGCACCGAAATCGAGATATCGCTCGCCGTCTCGGTTGATCAGCCACACGCCTTCGCCTCGCTCAAAAGCAAGGTCCTGCCGCGCGAAGGTGGGAAGAAGCGGCGACGCCTTGGGGCTCGCTCCAACCATGGCTTGATCCTCTCGAAAATGGGTTGCACTGGGTCAAAAAATCAAAAGGCCGCCCCGCTGGGACGGCTTTTCGAAGTGCCCGCATTGTAAAAGCGCACACTCCTAAGTCAACGCGATGATTAGGTGTTGAAAAGCCCCTCCGAGCATACGCTTCGCTGGGGAAAACACGTCTGCGGCCTTTGCCGCATCCGTCGAGCATATTGTAGCTTCCCTTCAGTCGAATACGACATCTGGTGCGACTCAAACCGGCCCAACACTGAGTGGACGGCGGCGCCGCGCTCCCTTAAGGGGCGCGAACAGAGAAGGATTCGACCCGAAGGTCTACAATCAGGCAAGGGGATCCGGATGTCCTGGACCGATGAGCGCGTCGAACTTCTCCAGAAACTCTGGAATCAGGGATTGAGCGCGAGCCAGATCGCCGCCGAACTCGGCCACGGCGTTACGCGCAATGCCGTCATAGGCAAGGTGCACCGCTTGGGCTTGTCTGGTCGAGCGAAAGCGCCAATGCCGCAGGTTCAGCGTCCGCGCAAGATCACTCGCGCGCCGAGCCATCCGATGTCGCATGGTCCTGTTGTACGGGGCAATCTGGCTCTGTCACCCAAGGCCATGCCTATTGCGGCCCCCATCGTGGCGATTGATCCGGAACCTATGCAGGATGTTGTCGTCCCGATGTCCGAGCGCGTCACGATCATGGAGCTGCGCGAGAGCATGTGCCGCTGGCCTTACGGTGATCCAACGGCAGCTGAATTCCGCTTCTGCGGTGCTGAATCGCCTATTGGCACACCCTATTGCAGCTATCATTCGCGCATCGCTTATCAACCATCGAATGATCGCCGAAAAAAGCGCGAAGCCTGATTTTTCCCGAGGGATGGCACTCTAAAGCGCGGCTCACAGTCGCGCTTTTGTGATTCACGCTTTGAAAGTCTCGTCGAAGGCATAGCCCGCGCCGCGTACTGTACGGATCGGGTCGCGCTCATGAGAATCGTTGATCGCTTTGCGCAGACGCCCGACATGGACATCCACCGTGCGTTCGTCAATTTCGGTCTCTTGGCCCCATACGGCATCGAGTAATTGTCCGCGCGTGAAAACGCGGCCTTTGCGCTCCATCAGATATTCGAGCATCCGAAACTCCGTTGGGCCCAGATGGATTTCACGTCCCGCACGATGAACGCGCTTGGTACGACGGTCGAGCACGATGTCGCCAAGTTCGATCGCTTCAGCGATACGGTCCGGCGCTACGCGGCGCAAAAGTGCGCGTACACGCGCAATGAGTTCTGGCACCGAAAACGGCTTGACGATGTAATCGTCTGCGCCTGTGGCAAGTCCACGTACGCGTTCGGCTTCCTCGCCGCGGGCCGTCAGCATAATGATTGGGATACTCTGGGTATCAGCTCTG
>JAIYCE010000101.1 GCA_027488155.1 Hyphomicrobiales bacterium
GAGAATTCCGCCGGCCGCCTGATGCGCACCGATCTCATCGCCGTGCCGCCCTTCTGGACGGCGGGGCAGGTGCTCGATGAGTTGCAGGACAACCAGGACACGCCGGATTCATTCTTCGAAGTGTTCGTGGTCGATCCAGGGCATCGTTTTCTCGGCAATATTTTTCTCGATAGCCTCGTGCGCTCGTCCCGCAAGATACGCGTCGATCAATTAATGACAGCGGATCGACGCCGCGTGCGCGTCGATGAAGATGAGCAAGAAGTGGCGCGTCTGATTGCGCGTTATAATCTCGTCTCCGTGCCTGTGGTCGACGAGGCCGAGCGGCTCGTTGGCGTGATCACCATCGACGACATCGTCGACGTGATCCAAGATGAGGCGGATGACGAGATCAAAGCGCTCGGCGGTGTTAAGGCCGACGAAGAATTGTCGGACTCCGTTTGGAATACGGCGCGTTCGCGCTTTGGTTGGTTGTTCATCAATCTTTTGACGGCTTTTCTTGCAGCCTCCGTGATGGGTTTGTTCGAAGCCGAATTGCAAAAAATGGTCGCACTCGCCGTGTTGGCGCCTATAGTGGCGAGCCAAGGCGGCAATGCCGCCACGCAGACCATGACGATTGCTGTGCGCGCATTGGCGACGCGCGATCTTGGCCCTGCGAACGCTGTGCGCGTCACGATGCGTGAGGCCACAGTGGGGCTGCTCAATGGCCTCGGCTTCGGATTGATCACCGGCATCATTGCGGGTGTCTGGTTCCGTGAGTTTGGGATCGGTGCAGTCATTGCGCTTGCTATGACAGTCAATCTCATCGCGGGGGCGCTTGGCGGCATTCTCATTCCGCTCGCGCTTGAGCGCTTTCGTGCGGACCCGGCCGTTTCATCGGGTGTGTTCGTTACCACCGTCACCGATGTCGTCGGCTTCTTTGCTTTTCTGGGAATTGCATCGCTGTGGTTCAGCCTCTGAGCCTGTTTCTTACGCTTTGTTAAGGTTTGATAGGCTTAACACTTCCTCAAGCCGAGGGAGTGCCGTCTCTTGAACCTGTTGCGTCGCCTCATTGCTGCCCTTGCGCTCACCGCCCTTGCGGGCTGCACGCTGTTCGACAAGCATGAATATCCGCTGCCGCAGGATTTCCCGGTGCATGGCATCGATGTCTCAAAATATCAGGGCAATATCGATTGGTCGAAAGCAATCGAGGGCAGTATTTCCTTCGCTTTCATCAAGGCGACGGAAGGCGGCGATCACAAAGACAGAATGTTCGAGCAGAATTGGAATGCGGCACGCGAAGCGGGTATGCCGCGCGGTGCGTATCATTTCTATTATTGGTGTCGCCCGGCCCATGAGCAGGCGGCCTGGTTCATCGCCACCGTGCCAAAAGATCCCGAAGCGTTGCCGCCCGTTCTCGATGTCGAATGGAACGGCCATTCTAAGACTTGCCCGAAAACGGTGAAGCGCGACATCGCTATTCGCGAGATGCAGATTTTCCTCGACATGGTCGAGAAACATTATGGCAAGCGCCCCATCATCTATGTCACTGTCGATTTTTATCGCGATGTGATGGTGGGCGCGTTCGAAACCTATCCGCTTTGGGTGCGCTCAGTCGCAGGTTACCCGACCATTCGTTACGGCCAGCGCAAATGGGCGTTCTGGCAATATACGGCCACAGGCCGCGCCTGGGGCATCGAAGGCCCGGTCGATCGGAACGTGTTCTTCGGCACGAAAAAGCAATGGCAGGAATGGCTCATCAAAAACCGGCAGCATGGGCATGAGCATCACACCCATCTGCCGGTGAGTTAAGCGCAAGTCTTCTCTAGCTAATCGACGCAAATATAAAATCGCTCCATGCTAATTTCCTATTGTTGTCTATTTTGATTTCCGCAGCAGCTCTAGAATCGTATAAGCGCATTAACGTAAACATACCTGATGTGTTGTGCATGTTGCTTTTGGGCGAACGTTCAACAGCCGGTCTAAAAATCGAATTAAGATGAATTTTGTCCTTACCACTTTCAAAGTCTTGAATTTTCACGGCTGCATGAATGCCAGCAGTATATAGAAATTCAAGATGAAAATGCTCGACGCCGGAATTTCCTTTCAATGTTTGGCCCGGAAACAAGCTGCCAATATGCTCTTCCGTGGTCTTATCAGCTTTGAGGGGAAAATTTTTCTCCTGTGTGTACCTTACTCTGGTTTTGGGATCTGTTTGAATGTCAACATAGACCCCATGCGGGACTATGAGGCGGCGATCAACTGGCAAATTTCCGTTAGGACGCTTGACGTATTGTAAATCTATTATTGTATTAAATCCTGTTTGTGTAATTTTTGAATTCCGAATATCTGCTAGGACATGAACAGGTGTTTGAGGTTTTGCTTTGAGGCCGGCATAGACATCAAAACTGTCATACCTATTAGCGTAATAATTCCAATGCACTGTAATTTGTTTTGAATTCTTCGACCCTGGTAAATCTATCCTCGTAACACCTGCCGCTAATTCTTGTATTGGGTGTATAAAATTTTCATTCTCGTTTCCAATATTGAATTGCGGTACAATGATCTCGACATGGCTCTTCATTTCGATTTCTTCCCTGCCGATCTGCTCCTGTTCGTCTCCAGAACGAGAAAAGATTCGTGAAAAGACTTTTCTAAAGTTTGTCGCCATCGCTAAGCTCCAGTCTTCATTTTTGCCACGGTGAACGGGCAATAAGAGTTATGGGTGGTTCATAGCTATTGATTACTAGCAATTATCGGAACTCCGAAATTGCTAGTAATCTTTGGTACGGGTACGAATTTAGATTCACACGAAACGAAAATCTGCAAGCGATAATTCTCTTGCTCTATTGCTGGTATTCACGGTGAATAATCGATCAGTAAAAGTTGAATTATGGAATGTTAGATAGCCGGATTGATTGTTAATTGAATTGAGTGCTTTAATGACTTCGCTTCTCTCTGATTTGTTCATAACTATTTTATCTACACCGAGCTCAAATTTTGAGATTCTAATGGTTCCCTCACTATGGGGAATAAGTCGTAAATTCTCGAGATGAAAATGATCAATTCCAACATCGCCCACCATTGATGCGTTGCCCTCTAATACACCCAGATGATCTTTTCGATCGCCGCTAGTATTAGAATTCCCCTTTACGGGGACAGCTGAGTTCAAACTGAAGTTCACGGGCGAGCTATTAGGTGCTTGCATTGTGACAAGTTCGATATTCTTTAGGTTGAGAGTGTTGTTATTTCCTTGATTGTCTTTCATTGAAAGCCGTATAGAGCCGTCGCTGAATCGCGTAACCTTGTGATTAAGAATATTGCCGCCAACAGATACACGATCTTTGCCCATTTTCCCATCTACGGTAACGCTTACGTTTTGGTCCGGACGGGTTAAAAATTCCCAATTGACTGCAAAATTTTCATCGCGGTTAGTGCCGTTAAGTGTCTTTACAAACGGGCTACTATCATTGAGCGTTGTGTTATTTTGAGCGGCTGATTCAGCATGAAGCACAGCACCATCATAATAGCTCCAGGGCGTTGATAATAGGTCCCAGGTTCCGTCAGAAAGTGTAGCCTCGTGATTCAGGTTATTCGTCAATTTGCGCAAAGAAGTCATGATGTAGCTCCAGCAGCTTGATTGAAATTGTTTTACTCAGCGCAACACTGGCCGCGGGATTAGGCTCTTTACATGACAATTTGCTGACGAGTGGAATTCATTGTTATGAAAAAAGAAAATATTCTTTTTCAAAACGTGTGGCATCAGTGAAGCTCGCGTCATGCGGGCGTTCGCTCAATCGGTAAACGTGTTTCACTTGCAATTTGAAGCTGATGATTGAAAAAGCGTCTGGTTATGAGAAGTCTGGAGATTATCTCAACCATGGATTGCCGCATCGGGCTCAAGCTCGCCACTTAATTGAAGTTAGCTTCACAACGACGCGATCTATTTGTGAATGCAAAGCACACGACATCATCCTGATGAGCGATGCGCAGCATTGCGTCTCGATGGAGGAGGGCGCCAAACATAATTAAACTAAACGGGTCTCCCTCGTCCTTCGAGACGGCTGGCTGCCCCATGCTCCTCACCATGAGGGTTCCGGTGCGTACCGCCTCCGGTTTTCCTGCATTCCGCACTCAATAATCCTGTCCGAAAGGCAAAGACGCCGCATCTTCCCCCTTTGGCCCGCACCCTCTAATCTCCTGTCCCAGAGTTTTATGGGAGGGTCCGGTCGTGCTCGCCAATGCGCCTAAGCCGTTTAATTTCGATCTCGGGGAAACCGCCGATGCGATCCGGGATACGGTGTTTGCCTTCTCGCAAGAGAGGATTGCGCCGCGGGCGGCTGAGATCGACCGGTCCAATA
>JAIYCE010000066.1 GCA_027488155.1 Hyphomicrobiales bacterium
GCAATGGCGGTGGGGGCATCGGCGGCGGCACGGGCGGTGGCAACAATCCCGGCGGTGGCCAAGGCGGTGGCAATGGCAATGGCGGTGGGGGCATCGGCGGCGGCACGGGCGGTGGCAATACGCCCGGCGGCGGAAAGCCAAAGCCGCCGATTGATTGCTGCTGTTCTGGTCCCGTGACGATCAAGAACAACGCCTCGGTCACGATCAACGGTAAGTCGGCGACCGGTCAGGACGGTCATGCTTACGCCCGTGCGCTTGGTTTCAGCGTCACGACGCAAACGAGCACGCCAACAAAAGCACCGTCGCAGGCCCCGCAGCGGAGTACGCCTCCGCAGATGGGGCAGCAACCGCCGGCTCTGACGAACCCTGGGCCGGTTGCGTTGCCTGCCAGCATCCCGAGCTTTGGCGGGATGAACAGCGCGGCCGCAGCGATTGCCTTCGGTGGTACCGGCTCTGTCGGCAATGCCGCCAGTGCCGGAAATCTCGGCAATCTCGGCAATCTCGGGAACTTGGGGCCGAGTCTTCAGCCGCGCGTGACAGTAACAACCACGAGACGGTGAGGCGTTCGCGCCTCGCCTCAGCGCACACCGTGAATTCCCTGAAGAAGTCCCATCCGCTCCCAGTGCATCCAAGCTCTATCGCTGTTCGCATGCGCTTGACCCCTCGCCGGGTCGCACCTAGGGTCCGCGCCGTTCGAACCGGAATTCTGGTGCCTTGATGACCCAAGCCTTGTCGCCGCAGAAATCATTTCAGGGGCTTATCCTGACGCTGCATCGCTTTTGGGCGGAGCAAGGCTGCGTAATCTTGCAGCCCTATGACATGGAAGTGGGTGCAGGCACCTTCCATCCGGCCACCACCTTGCGCTCCTTGGGGCCCAAACCCTGGCGCGCCGCTTATGTGCAACCCTCACGCCGTCCAAAGGATGGCCGCTATGGTGAAAACCCAAACCGGTTGCAGCATTATTATCAGTATCAGGTGATCCTGAAGCCAAGCCCGGCCGATCTACAGGATCTTTATCTGCGTTCGCTCGATGCAATCGGTATCGATCCCAAATTGCATGACATCCGCTTCGTTGAGGACGATTGGGAGAGCCCGACACTTGGCGCTTGGGGTCTCGGATGGGAATGCTGGTGCGACGGCATGGAAGTCTCGCAATTCACATATTTTCAGCAGGTCGCGGGTTTCGAATGCGCGCCGGTCTCGGGCGAGCTGACCTATGGCCTTGAGCGGCTTGCCATGTATGTGCAGGGCGTCGAGAACGTCTACGATCTGAATTTCAACGGGCTCGAAGGTGCCGACAAGGTCACCTATGGCGACGTGTTCCTGCAAGCCGAGCAGGAATATTCGCGCCATAATTTCGAGTATGCCGACACGGAGAAGCTCTTCCGTCATTTCCGCGATGCAGAAGCTGAATGCCGTGCGCTCCTCGAGAAGGGAGATCGCGGCGAAACCGAACGTCACGCGATGGCTTTGCCCGCCTATGATCAATGCATCAAGGCAAGCCATGTCTTTAATCTGCTCGATGCACGCGGCGTGATCTCGGTCACCGAGCGGCAGAGCTATATTCTGCGCGTACGCGAGCTTGCCAAAGCGTGCGGTGCAGCTTGGCTGAAGACCGAGGGCGGCGGCGCTTAAGCGCCGATCTTTTTTTAAAATTGAATCAAAGTTTCGCCGTTTACCTTGTTCGTTGAGGTAAACGAGCCGTTTCGATTGCGCTCGGCAATGGGTTGCGTTTTACTCATTTGCATATTGGATTTGAGTTTTTCCATTCCTTTTGAGTTGAGGTTTTCCTATGTCGATCATTCGCAAGATCATTGTGCCGATTGTTGCCGTAACCTTGTTATGCACCGCGCCAGCAGTCGCGCAGTCGCCCGGCAGTGGCTCAAATACCGCCTGTAAGACATGCGGCGGAACCAAAATTGATAACAATGTGAACGTCAATATCGACCTGTCCAAACTGGGCGATGCGCTCAAGTCAGCCATTGATGGATTGATTTTACTCGGGTTGAAGCCGACCTATGTGAACGGCAATTATTATTTCAACAATGGCATCATCAATAATGGCAATTGGAACAGCGGCACGATGACCAACAGCCTCCAGAACAAAGGCATCTATAACACCGGCAATAACAACATGATCAAACTGCTCGCCGGAAATGGCGGCGGTGGCGGTGGCGGTGGCGGCAGTGGTGGCGGCGGCGGTGGCGGCGGTGGCGGTGGCGGTGGCGGCATTGGAGGCGGCTTCTCGCCTTGTGGCAATGGTGCCGTTTGTGGACGTCGCTGGTAAACTGATCGCCGCAGCGAAGATGTCCCAACAAAAAAGGCCGGCATCGTTGCCGGCCTTTGTGATTCCCATTTCACGTTGACGATTTCGGCGTATCTCACTCTGCCGCTTCGCTGAGCGGCACGGGCGGAACCCATTTGAGCACCGGCTTGCGCGCGGCCAAAGTCTCATCGAGCCTGCGGCGGGGCGCAAGGCGCGGTGCCTGCGTGAAGCGCTCAGTATCGCCCGCTTTCGCAGCCATTGCGAGATCACGCAAAGCGGCGACGAAGAGATCGAGCGAGGCTTTCGATTCCGATTCCGTCGGTTCGATCAGCATCGCGCCATGCACAACGAGCGGGAAATACATCGTCATTGGATGAAAGCCTTCGTCGATCATCGCTTTCGCGAAATCGAGCGTGGTCACACCTGTTTCCTTCAGCCATTGATCATCGAACAAGGCTTCATGCATGCAGGGCTTATCGCCGAAAGGTTGCGACATCAGATCGCGTAGACCGGCGCGAATATAATTCGCGTTGAGCACCGCATCTTCCGACGCCTGCCGCATGCCATCTGCCCCATGCGAAAGCATGTAGGAAAAGGCCCGTACGAACATGCCCATCTGCCCTTGGAAAGCCGTGATGCGACCATAGGGATGCGCTCCGCGCGCTTCTGCGGTCTTTTCACTTTCACACAGTGCAAAACCATTGCCGTTCTTTTCCAAAAGCGGCAGCGGCGCAAACGCCGCCAGACGTGCGGAGAGAACGACGGGGCCTGCACCCGGTCCGCCGCCGCCATGCGGCGTCGAGAATGTCTTATGTAGATTGATGTGCATGGCGTCTACGCCGAGATCACCGGGGCGCACCTTGCCAACGATGGCGTTAAAATTCGCGCCGTCGCAATAGAAGAACGCACCCGCTTCATGCACTGCATCTGCAATGGCGACAATGTCCTTTTCGAATAGGCCGCACGTATTGGGGTTCGTCAGCATGATGGCGGCAATGTCGGGGCCGAGCAGCGCCTTCACATCGTCAATATGGACTAGCCCATTCTCGCGCGCTGGAACCGGCTTCACCGTGAATCCAATAAGAGCTGCCGTCGCAGGATTAGTTCCATGCGCGCTTTCGGGCACGAGCACGACCGTACGCGTGGCCGCTTCGCCCTTGGCGATGATGGCCGCTTTGATCGCCATCATGCCGCTCAATTCGCCATGCGCACCCGCCTTCGGCGTCATGTCGACGTCGGGCATGCCGGTGAGTTCTTTCAGCCATTCCTTCAACTGCGCGATGAGATCGAGCGCGCCCTGCACCGTTGATTGCGGTTGCAATGGGTGAATATCCGCAAAACCGGGAAGACGCGCCATCGCCTCGTTGAGGCGCGGATTGTGTTTCATCGTGCACGAACCCAGCGGGAAGATGCCAGTATCGATCGCGTAGTTTTTTTGGCTGAGACGGACGAAGTGCCGCATCGTTTCAGGCTCGGACAGGCCGGGAAGACCGATGCCGTCTTGGCGCTCAAGCCCGCCGAGTCGCGGTGTGAAAGCCTGCGGCTCATCAAGATCGACTCCGGTTGTCTCCAAGCGACCGATTTCGAACAGAAGCGGTTCAACCTGTTCGAGCGCGCGATTGCCAGTGAATGTTTTAGCAGAATTCATCCCGCTTTCGCCCGCCTGCGAGGGGCGTCCCTGACGGTTCAGCATCACAGCACCTCCTTAAGAGCGGCCACCAGAATGGCGCGATCCTCATCCGTATTCACTTCGGTCGAAGCGAGGATCAGAAGATCGTCGAGCCCCGCACCTGGCAAAAGACGCGACACAGGAACGCCAGCCAAAATCTTTTTCGCAGCGAGCGCTTCCACAACAGATGCAGCGGGCTTGCCGAGTTTCAGCGTGAATTCGTTGAAGAAGCTCTGGTTGAGCACTTCAACGCCTTTCACATTTGCGAGCATGTCGGCGAGCTTCACCGCATGGGCATGATTGATCCGCGCGAGCCGCGCCAGCCCTTCCGACCCGAGCAATGTCATGTGGGCTGTGAAGGCGAGCGAGCACAGACCCGAATTCGTGCAGATGTTTGACGTCGCCTTGTCGCGGCGGATGTGCTGTTCGCGTGTCGACAAAGTAAGCACGAAACCGCGCCGGCCCTCGGCATCCACTGTCTCGCCGCAGAGGCGTCCCGGCATCTGCCGTACATATTGGCTTTTGGTGGCGAACAGGCCGACATAGGGTCCGCCAAAATTCAGCGCATTGCCGATCGATTGGCCTTCGCCGACGACGATGTCGGCACCCATCGCGCCCGGCGGCGTGACAAGGCCGAGGGAAACCGCTTCGGTGAACACCGCGATCAACAGTGCGCCCTTGGCGTGGCATGCATCGGCAATGGCCCGGAGATTGCGCAGATTGCCGAACACATCGGGTGTCTGCACCACGACGCAGGACGTCTCATTGTCGATCAAGGCAATAATGTCTTCCGCCGCTTTCACATCGGCAGGCAGTCGCATGACGCGATCATTGGCCATATAGGACAGTGTTTCGACGACTTCTGCATAATGTGGGTGAAGACCACCTGATAAAATCGCCTTGTTGCGCTTCGTCACGCGGTGCGCCATCAGCACCGCTTCACCGCAAGCGGTCGAACCGTCATACATCGAGGCATTCGCCACATCCATCCCGGTGAGCGTGGCGACCTGCGTCTGGAACTCGAACAGATATTGCAACGTGCCTTGCGCGATTTCCGGCTGATAAGGCGTATAGCTCGTCAGAAATTCCGAACGCTGGATCAGATGGTCGACGGTCGCCGGCACATGGTGCTTGTACGCACCCGCACCGACGAAAAACGGCACCGTGCTGGCCGGAACATTCTTCGCGGCAAGGCTCCCGAGAATCCGCGCAACCTCAAGCTCGGATTTGCGGCGCGGCAAATTGACCGGACCTTTCAGCATTTTATCGGCAGGAACGCCAGTGAACAGATCATCGATCGCACCAACGCCGATCGCAGCGAGCATATCGGCACGTTCGGTGTCTGAATGGGGCAAGTAACGCATGGCGAATGCTCCGCTGAACGCGTCAGGACAGGGTGTCGAGATAGGCTTTGTAATCGGCTTCGCTCATCAGCCCGTTGAGCTGCGAGGAATCGGCGATCCTGATCTTCATGAACCAGCCCGAGCCAGTCGGATCTTCGTTGACGGTGCCGGGCGCGCTTTCGAGCGCATCGTTAACGGCGACCACTTCGCCTGCGACGGGGGCATAGATTTCGCTCGCAGCCTTCACGCTTTCCACGACGGCAGCTTCGGCACCCTGATCGACTTTTTTTCCAACCGACGGCAATTCGACGAACACGACGTCGCCTAATTGTTCCTGCGCATAGGATGTGATGCCGACAATGCCGGTATCGCCTTCGATGCGAATATATTCGTGATCCTTGGTGTAACGTGTGTCAGCCATGATCGGGTCCCCGTTCGAGTGTCAGGATTGTTTGCGAAAAAAGCGGTTCGGTACGAAGGGCAGGGGCACGATGCGTGCAGGCAAGGCTTTGCCGCGCACCATCAATTCAACCTCTGTCCCGGGCGCGGCATGCGCGCTGGCGACATAGCCCATCGCCACCGGACCATTGACTGATGGGCCGAAGCTGCCCGACGTCACGCAACCGATGACAGTGCCATCCTTCATGATCTCGGTTCCTTCGCGCGCCGGCGCTTTGCCATCGGGCAGAATGCCGACGCGCTTGCGTGAAGCGCCATCTTTCAATTCGGCGAGAATGCGCGCAGCACCGGGAAAATCGCCCGCTTCGCGGCGGCGTTTCTGGATTGACCATTGCAACTGCGCCTCGACAGGCGATGTCGTTGTGTCGATGTCGTGGCCGTAGAGACAGAGTCCGGCTTCAAGCCTGAGCGAGTCGCGCGCCCCAAGGCCGATCGGCTTCACTTTGGGTTCTGCGATCAACGCATCGAACACGGCGACTGCTTTGTCATTCGCCACGGAAATCTCATAACCGTCTTCGCCCGTGTAGCCGGAGCGGGAGACATTCACGGGGATGCCATCGAATGTCGTCGTGATCGAGGTCATGAACGCCATATCGGCGACGCCGGGCGCATGGCGCGCAAACGCCTCAGCCGCTTTCGGGCCTTGCAGCGCGAGCAAAGCGCGATGCTCCGCACGGATGAATGTGAGCGGCAGTTTTGCCAGCAGCTTGTCATCGTCGTCTTTGCAGGCTGCGTTAACAACGAGATAGAGTACGCCGTCTTCTGCCGGATCGGCTGGGCGCGTCACCATCAGATCGTCGAGAATGCCGCCGTCGGCTGTGAGAAATTGCGAATAGCGCTGTTGGCCGGGGGAAAGGCCTTGAATATCGGCGGGTATCAGCGTCTCGAGCGCGCGCGCAACGGTTGCATGGTCGGCACCGACCAGAAAACGCTGCCCCATATGCGAAACGTCGAACAACCCGGCATTCTCACGCGTCCAGAGATGTTCGGTGAGAATACCGTCCTTGTATTGGACAGGCATGGAATATCCCGCAAACGGCACCATGCGGGCACCGAGCGCGACATGGCGCTCGTGGAGCGGCGTTTGCAGAAGCGGTGTGTCGGCGGCGGAAGCGTCAGCCATAGCAATCCCGGACAGTGAGAAACGCGCGAACAAACCGGACCTTGCGGTCCGGTGTGCGCCCCCTCTGTCCGAGAACCTGAGAGATTTCCCGCTTTCGCGGTTACGCCCTTCGGTGGAAATGCCTTGCGGCATTTCGCTTTCCAGAGTGCCAGCTTTCTGCGGTCCTTCGGCCTGAGCGTTTCCGGGGCGGTTGCGCCTTCGGCGCCGGCGACTGGACAGGCGAACCTGCCCCGCCGGACTCTTCCGCAGAATTTAAACGGCATAATGAGGGTTAGCTTTGCGCCCCGCTCGAGTCAAACGGACCCTTACGCTTTTACCGCTTTTTCCGTGCGGGACGTTCAGCCGCACCCCCGGAACCATCGAGGCCAACGAAAAGCTCAAGCTCTCCCGCGCCAACTTTGGGTACGGACATGCCCTCTTCGATAGCAATGAAACTGGCTTGTGCTTCGCCTGTGGGGATCGTCACGCCTTGCCGCACCAGTTTGGAGGCGACGACCGTTTCCCCTCGTTTTGCAACGAAGCGAACCGGCACCGTGAATGAGCCTGGCGAACCTGAAGGGCCGAGCAGTGCCCGCCCTTCAACGCCCATCTTGATGATAATGTTGCTGCCTTCGGCGCGACATTCCCGCGCAGTCTGAACGACGGAGAATTGATGCCGCACACCAGCGCCGCTTTCCGCGCGAAGGGCTGCCGTTC
This sequence comes from Hyphomicrobiales bacterium, assembly GCA_027488155.1. Classification (GTDB taxonomy): domain Bacteria; phylum Pseudomonadota; class Alphaproteobacteria; order Rhizobiales; family Beijerinckiaceae; genus TNE-4. The sequence goes on from JAIYCE010000066.1 coordinate 7,557, forward strand.
CATCGAGGATCTGCACCGATGGGCACTCGATCTCCTCATCTTCGTCTTTCATCGATTCGGGCTTGGTTAGCCCGCCATATTTGAAGATGTTCAGGAACGAATTGTCGGAGCCGCCCGGTGCCGCGCTTTGCGACGAGGAGGTCCCCGTCGACATGCAGCCGCCGGTTAAGGCAGCGAGACTTGCCGCCATAAGAATTGCCTTCAACTGCACCATGGCCGTCACTCCTTCAGTCAGGGCAGGCTATCGAACCCCGGGCCGAAGCCCTTGAGCGAGACGGGAATGCCAATTCCCTCTTCTGGGGTTTGGAAGACGATGAAGGTCGCCGATTCGCCCTTTTTAAGTTTGCCAATCAATTCATCATCCATCATGACCTCGGCGACGCAACCATTGGCCGTGCAGCGGACAAAACCGGCCCGACCGACATCAGTTTGGTCGATTTTGAGGCCCAATCCGGCTGGCAAAAGCACGCCAAGAGGAGCAAGCACCCGGAGGAGGCGGCTTTTGCCGTCGGCAGTCTTTAGGACAATCACGACCAGATTAATGTTGGGCCGGTCTTCGGCCGAGACGCTCTGGACCAGAGCGCATTGCTCAGCGCGCGCACCAGGTGGGTTCTCGCATCGAATCTGCCAATCACCGGAGGTGGATTTCATTTGGCCCTGAGCCCAAACGGACCCCACGGTGGCAAGGAGACCCAAAAGTCCGGCCAAACTGGCTTTTAGCGCAGAACAACCGGTCGCAGCGATCATGTGTCTCACAGGCGATCTCATCTTTAAGGGCAGTCTCTTTGCAGATTGGCCACGATTCGCGTCGAACGCGGTAACTTCATCACTTTTGACTGTGTTGGGATCATGATCGGGCCCTGTCAAGACGTGCTGCAAGGGGCCTTTTTCCCATGCGGAAGCAAGCTCGCGCCTAATTCGATCCTAAAAAACTGCCAAGCGCGACAGTCTGCGGCGGAGTTTCGCCCTTCGGCGGCGTTGCGCTTTGGGGGTGTTTGTGATTTTTGGCGTCTACGGATTGACCGCTTGGGATTGCACCGGGGACGGCGTGGTCCTGACGACTGCCTGGACAGGCTGATATCCCTGTTCCGGGTGCATCGCAGGGAGATGTAACAGTGAAGACCCATTTCTGGAACCGCGCGGCTCTTGCCGTCTTCGGTCTCAGCCTGTGCCTGATGGGCTCGGCGGAAGCTGCGTCCGTGATCGGCCAGCCCGCGGCTTGGGAAATCAACCTCCAAAAGCCGGTGACCGACGTCGCTCAATTCATCTATGACTTCCACACCGCTGTTGTTGTGGTCATCACGATCATTTCGCTGTTCGTGCTCGGCCTCATTGTGTGGGTCGTGATGCGCTATAATGAAAAAGCGAATCCGGTTCCCTCGCGTACCACCCACCATACCGGCCTCGAGATCGCTTGGACGGTGATTCCGATCCTGATCTTGGTTGGCATCGCCATCCCCTCCTTCCGTCTGCTGAAGTTGCAGGTGCAGATCCCGCCGCACGACATCGTCGTGAAGGTGATCGGCAAGCAATGGTACTGGACCTATGAATACCCGGCCGATCAGGGCGGCGGCTTCGGCTTCGATTCCATCATGTTGTCGGATGCCGATGCGGCCAAGGCCGGTCAGCCCCGCATGCTCGCCGTCGACAATGAAATGGTCGTACCGGCCGGCAAAGTCATCGCGATGCAAGTCGTGGGCGCCGATGTGATCCATTCCTTCTCGGTGCCGTCGCTCGGCTTCCGCATGGATGCGATCCCTGGCCGCCTGAACGAGACTTGGTTCAAGACAGATCGCGAAGGCATTTACTACGGCATGTGCTCGCGCCTATGCGGCCAGAACCACGCTTACATGCCGATCGCCATTCGTGTCGTAAGCCCAGAGAAGTACACGGCATGGTTGGCTGAAGCGAAGAAGAAGTTCGCTTCCAATGACGACAACATGAAGGTCGCCGCAAACGCGGCGGCTCAGTAAACAGCAGATTCGACGAGCAAGGTTGAACGCTATGGCACATGCGGCTGGAACCACCCACCACGACGCTCACGACCACGCACACGATCATCCGACCGGATGGCGCCGCTGGGTCCTTTCGACGAACCACAAGGACATCGGTACGATGTATCTTGTGTTCGCTCTGTTCGCCGGTCTGATCGGCGGCGCGCTCTCGATCGCGATGCGCCTCGAATTGCAAGAGCCCGGCCTTCAATTCTTCACAAATCCGCAGACCTACAACGTGTTCGTCACGGGCCACGGTCTGATCATGGTGTTCTTCGTTGTCATGCCTGCCCTCATCGGCGGTTACGGCAATTGGTTCGTTCCGATCATGGTCGGCGCGCCAGACATGGCGTTCCCGCGTATGAATAACATCTCGTTCTGGTTGCTGCCGGCAGCGTTTGCTTTGCTCGTCATCTCAATGTTCGTTGAAGGTGCGCCAGGCTCTAATGGCTTTGGCGGCGGTTGGACCGTTTATCCGCCGCTCTCGACATCGGGCCATCCCGGCCCTGCACTCGATTTCGGCATTCTTTCGCTGCACATTGCGGGTGCGTCTTCGATCCTCGGTGCGATCAACTTCATCACCACGATCCTGAATATGCGTGCTCCGGGCATGACGCTGCATAAGATGCCGCTGTTTGCTTGGTCGATGCTCGTCACCGCGTTCCTGCTGCTCCTGTCGCTGCCGGTTCTCGCCGGTGCGATCACGATGCTCCTCACGGACCGCAATTTCGGAACGACGTTCTTCGATCCGGCCGGTGGTGGTGATCCGGTGCTCTATCAGCATCTGTTCTGGTTCTTCGGTCACCCCGAAGTGTACATTATGATCTTGCCGGCCTTCGGCATCGTCAGCCACATCGTGTCGACCTTCGCCAAGAAGCCGGTGTTCGGTTATCTCGGTATGGCCTACGCAATGGTCGCGATCGGCGCTGTCGGCTTCGTCGTGTGGGCTCACCACATGTACACCGCCGGTTTGTCGCTCGACACGCAGCGCTATTTCGTCTTCGCGACGATGGTGATCGCGGTACCGACGGGCGTGAAGATCTTCTCTTGGATTGCGACAATGTGGGGCGGTTCGATGCGCTTCACCTCGCCGATGATCTGGGCACTCGGCTTCATCTTCCTGTTCACCGTTGGTGGTGTCACGGGCGTGGTGCTTGCCAATGCGGGTCTGGATCGTAACCTGCACAACACCTATTACGTCGTGGCGCACTTCCACTATGTGTTGTCGCTCGGCGCGGTGTTCGCGATCTTCGCGGCTTGGTATTATTGGTTCCCGAAAATGTCGGGCTATCTGATCCCTGAATGGATCGGCAAGCTGCATTTCTGGATTGCCTTCATCGGCGCAAACGTTCTGTTCTTCCCAATGCACTTCACGGGCCTTTCCGGTATGCCACGCCATTACGTGGACTATCCGGATGCGTTTGCGGGCTGGAACCGGATCTCGTCTTACGGCTCCTACATCTTCGCGCTCGGGCTCGTCGTGTTCTTCTACGGCCTGTGGCTCGCCTTCGCGCAGAAGAAGAAGGCCGGCGACAACCCATGGGGTTCGGGTGCGACGACGCTTGAATGGACGCTGTCCTCGCCGCCGCCCTATCACCAGTTCGAGACGCTCCCGCGTATCACGGGCTCCGAGCATTGATCATGTGAGGGGCGGGAAACCGCCCCTCACTTTCATCGGATAATTCCCCGGGGCATCCATCCATGTCGCTTGTGACGGACATTCACGACGATTTCGGCGCGAAGCGCCGCCCAACCGTGTCGATGGGCTCGGCGGGCGACTATTTCGAGCTGCTGAAGCCGCGCGTGATGTCGCTTGTCATTCTGACAGCGCTTGTTGGCATGGTGCTGTCGCCTGAGCCGCTCAATCCTGTGATCGGATTTGCCGCGCTTCTCGCCATTGCAGTTGGCGCTGGCGCTTCGGGCTGCCTTAACATGTGGTGGGATGCCGATATCGATGCGCGTATGTCGCGCACCAGCAAACGCCCCATTCCTGCGGGCAGCGTAACTGCTGACGAGGCGCTCGCTTTTGGGATCACGCTGTCGGTTGGCTCAGTGTTGTTCCTTGGCGTTGTGACCAATTGGTTCGCGGCCGGGTTTCTGGCGTTCACCATCTTCTTTTATGCCGTGATCTATTCGATGTGGCTGAAGCGCTCGACCGCACAGAACATCGTGATCGGCGGTGCAGCGGGTGCCTTCCCGCCCATGATTGGCTATGCGGCCGCAACCGGCAGCGTCAATCTCGATAGTTTTGTGCTGTTCCTCATTATCTTCCTTTGGACTCCGCCGCATTTCTGGGCCTTGGCGCTCGTCAAGTCAGGCGATTACGCTGCGGCTGGCGTGCCGATGTTGCCTGTGGTGCGTGGCGCAGAGCATACCCGCCTGCAAATTCTGCTCTACACGATCGTTTTGGTTCCTGTCGGCATCGCCCCTTCCTTTATGGGCTTCGGCGGTATTGCCTATTTCATTGTTTCGACCGTAACAGGCGCGGCTATGCTGGCGCTGGCGATCAAGATTTATCGTACGGGCGATGGCGAAGGCGCGGACAAAGCTGCCATGCAGATGTTCGGCTTCTCGATTCTTTATCTGTTGTTGTTGTTTGCCATCATGCTTGCTGAGCAATCCTTCGGGTTCGGTGCGAGCATGACACGTGCGCTTGGCCTCGTTTTCGGAGGCGTTTCATGATGGCCGAAGATGGCATCCGCCTCACTGAAGAAGAACAAAAGCGCCGCCGTAGCCGCTCGGTTGCATTGGGTCTTGTGCTTGGGGGTCGCGATGTCCTGTGTTTTCGGGTGACGATCGCCAAACTGGGTGCCAACGTTTTCAAGAGGCCGCTTTGAGATGACTGATGCTGCCAGCAAATCCCGTTCACTGAAGCGCACCGCAATTGCGTGCAGTACGATTGTGTTGGGTATGGTTGGCGCCGCCTATGCGGCAGTGCCGCTGTATGAGTTGTTTTGCAAAGTAACTGGCTTTGGCGGCACGC
>JAIYCE010000094.1 GCA_027488155.1 Hyphomicrobiales bacterium
CAGTCGGGCCGGATTATCCACTGCTGTTCGACGGCGGCGTGCGCAGCGGCGAGGATGTGGTCAAGGCGCTGGCGTCGGGCGCAAATTTCGTCTTGCTGGGACGCCCGTTTCTCTACGCGATGGCGGCAGACGGCGCGCGCGGCGTCTCCAGTTTTCTCGACAGCCTTACCAGCGATGTGGCGATCGCTCTGGCGCAGGTTGGTCTCAAGCGCGTTGAAGACCTCAATGAAGCTATCCTAGCTTCGACTTCAGCGCGAAAATCAGTCGGCGCAAAGCCGATACTATTGCGCGGATCAGGAGCAGGATCATGACCGATAAGCGCCGCATCCGAGGTGGCCACTTGCTGGCGCGCGCACTGCACGAAAAGGGCGTCGAGTACGTCTTCACCCTGGCAGGCGGCTTCTGCAACCCGGCGCTGGAAGGCTTCATGGAATGTCAGATGCCGGTCATTAATTGCCCGCACGAGCAGATCGCCGGGCATCTGGCCGACGGGCACACCCGCCTGACGCGCAAGCCGGCCGTCTGTCTTGTCGGACCCGAAGGCTTCGCCAACGCGGTGCCAGCCATGATGGAAGCCTGGGGCGAACGCTCGCCGGTCATCTTCGTGACGGGTTCAAGTACGCTGAAGCGCCGCGGCTCCGGAGGGTTCAAGGAGATTGATGACGTTGCCATAGCCGCGCCGCTCACGAAGCATTCGATCAGCATTACCGACGGTACACGCATCAGCGAGTTCGTCGATCGCGCCTGGAAGATCGCCACCAGTGGCTATCCTGGTGCCGTGCACCTTAGTCTGCCGGTCGACATCATGTTTTCGTCCTTTGATGAGGATGCTGGGCTTGAGGAGCGCCCGTTTGTCCGAACAGCACAGCGCGCCCCGCGCGCTTGGCCGGATCCAGAAGCGCTCGGCCCCATCCTCGACCTCATCGCCCGAGCGAAGCGGCCGATGTTCATCGGCGGCCATGGCGTCTGGTGGTCCGGCGCGGAGCACAAGCTCGAGGCGACGGGCCGGGCGCTCGGCATCCCAATCTTCAACGTACCCTACCATCAGAAGCTACTGGGCGAGGATAGCGAAGCCTATATGGGCCTCGCCGATATTCACCAGTACCAGCCTTCGAAACAGGCGCTGGAAGCAGCTGATGTCGTCGTGATGGTCGGCGGACGCCTCGACAATCAGATGAACTTCGGCAATCCGCCGTTCTTCCCCGAAACATGCCGCCTTGTTTGCATCAACGGCTCACATGAAGAGCTGGAGATGAACCGCGCGGCAGACTTCACGCTGCTGTCGGATCCGGGTGCGTTTCTCGATGCTTTGCTGGCGCTGAACGAGGCCGGAAAATGGCACCTGAAGCGCGACTGGTTCGACACCAATCGCGCCTGGCGCGCTGCATGGGTCGAAAAAACGCTCGCGGAACTCGCGCGCGACACCGCGCCAGACTCGGGCTTCGGCGACAAAATCCATCCGCTCCAGCTGGCGCTCGATGTCCAGACTGTGATGGGCGAGAAGGACTGGTTGGTGTTCGATGGTGGAAACACGCATTTCTGGGCCGAGATCGCGGTCAACCTTGCCGGCTGGAAGGGGCAGAAGCTCGCGGGCATAATGCATCCCGGCACCTTCAGCCTGCTCGGCGTCGGCGTCTCCTTCGCAGTTTCCGCCAAGAACCTTCACCCTGACAGCAACGTGGTTCTGATCAGCGGCGATGGCGCATTTCTCTCGGGCGGCCTATCGATTGAGGCGGCCTTCCAGGAAGGTCTACCGATCACGATTGTCGTCGACAACAATGGCGGGCTTGACTGCATCTCCCAGCAGCAGGAGCGCCTCTTCGCCAGCGGCAAGCATTTCGCGACTGACTTCAGGGACATTCCCTTCCATACGCTGTGCGAGGGCATGGGCGGCCACGGCGAACTGGTCGAGCGGCGCGAGCAACTGATCCCGGCTTTGCGCCGCGCCATGGCCAGCGGCAAGACCGCCATCGTGAACGTGAAGGCCAAGGGCGTCATCAGCCCGATCGTGCTCGCCACAACCAGCAAGCGCGACAAGGCGTCGATCGAGTAAGCGCCATGGCAATCGTCTCGACCCACACGCTCGACGCTGTCAACGGCACCCACGCCGGCGGCATCCCGATCACACTTCTCAAACTGACGAAGGATGGAAGCCGTACAACGGTCTTCCGGAAAATGACCGATCCTGGCGGTCGGCTTTTGGAAGAGATCGACGCCGCTGCGATCGATACGGCGGCGCAGTACGAACTCATCTTCGAGACTGGGCCGTACTTCGCGGCCCAGTTACCCGATCGAAACGAACGTCAGATCGTCGGCGAGGTGGTCCTGCGCTTCGCCATGCCTGATGCAAGAGCCAAGTACCATTTGCCGGTGATCCTCTCGCCGAACGGATACTCCGTCTGGTGGTCGAGCTGATCTTCCCAAGAACACAAGAACCACGGAGACGCCGGTGAGCACCTCGGGACTGAACATGTCGCGTCGCATCCGACGCACACCTTACACTGATCGGGTCGAGACAGTAGGCGTGCGCGGGTTTTCCGTCGTCAATCACATGCTGCTGCCGAAAGCATTCGAGAGAACCGTTGAGGAGGATTTCCTCCACCTGCGCGAGCAGGTGCAGATCTGGGATGTTTCCTGCCAGCGTCAGGTGGAGATCAGCGGCCCCGATGCGGCAAAGCTTGTGCAATGGATGACGCCACGCAACATCAGCCGGATGAAGCTGGGACAATGCTTCTATCTCCCGATCACTGATGAGAATGGGGGGATGATCAATGATCCCGTGCTTCTCAAGCTGGCGGAGGAGCATTTCTGGCTCTCCATCGCCGACTCCGATGTCATGCTCTGGGCCAAGGGACTGGCATTGGGGCGTGGGCTCAGTGTCTCGGTCGATGAGCCGGATGTTTCGCCCCTTGCAGTCCAAGGCCCCAAGGCAGCAGACGTCCTGGCGACCATCTTTGGCGAAGGCATCCGCGCTCTCGGCTTCTTCAAATATGGCTTCTTCGAGTTCGAAGGCACACAACAGGTGATCGCACGGACCGGCTATTCCCGGCCCGGCGGCTATGAAGTGTTCCTGCGCGGCAGCCATCTCGGCCCCGCTCTCTGGGACAGGATATGGGAAGCCGGGAAGCCCTATGGGATCAGCCCGGGCTGCCCCAATGTGCCGGACCGGATCGAGGCGGGCCTTCTCTCCTACGGCAATGAATTCACGCGCGAAAACAATCCGCTGGAATGCGGCATGGAAAAGTACTGCACGCTCGACGGTTCCATCGACTATATTGGCCGCACTGCCATCGAACGCGTGGCCCGAGAGGGCGTGAAACGCCAGATCCGGGGCGTCCTTTTTGACGGTGGGCGCTGCCCTCCCTGTGGCAAGCCGTGGCCAGTGCTGGCGGGTGATGCCGACGGCCCTCAGATCGGGCAGATCACTTCCGCCGGCTGGTCGCCCCGACTGGAGCGCAATGTCGGCCTGTCCATGATCGACAGGGGATATTGGGAGCCTGGCCAGAAGGTCACGGTGCTGTGCGCTGACGGCGTAAAGAGACGCGGAACGGTTTCCGCGTTACCATTCGCATGAGCGAGCTTCCGGCGGGCTTATACGACAGCGCGGCGCTCAGCGGAGAGACGGCGCTCGGTCAACTCCTGAGCAATGCCTCCGTCGAAATCGGCCCAAACCGGGCGCAGGATGCGACGGCCATTGCAGCCAAGCTTCCGCAGGGGACAAGTGTCTTCGTCAGCCATCTACCACGCTATTCGCTGGCGCAATCCTTGTCGGCAGCGCAGAGCCTTCACAAGGCCGGTCTGTGCCCCGTTCCGCATATTGCAGCCCGGCGCATAGCCTCGCGGGATGAACTCACCGCCTTCATGCGAATTGCTTGCGGCCAATCGGGTGTCCGGCGCCTGCTGCTCATCGGCGGCGACCTTGGGGACGCCTCCGGTCCCTTTGCCGATGCCGAAGCGGTTTTGGCAGATCCAGCTATCGCCGAATCCGATATCAGAGAAATCTCATTTGCGGTCTATCCGGAAGAGCACCCATTCATACCAGCGCAGCAGCTTGAGGATGCGTTGGATCGCAAGATCAAGCGCGCCTTAGCAATGGGTCTTTCGGTCAGTCTCGTAACCCAACTCTGCTTTACACCCGAGCGGATCAGGACCTGCATCGATACCGTAGCGTCGCGGTATCCTCAGGTCGCGCTGCATATAGGGGTCGCAGGACCAACAAGCTTGATGTCCCTGGCGCGCTATGCGCAAACCTGCGGCGTTGCGAATTCGTTCGGGTCGCTTGTCCGGATGGGAAGCAAGAGCTTCCTGCTAGCAACAAGCAGCGACCCGCTTAGAGAGCTGGTGCCGGTCGCAGCTCACCTTACTGGACCCAACAGGCCAAATATTGCCGGCGCTCACTTCTTCGCATTCGGCGGCGCGATCGCCACTGCGGACTGGATCGCAAACGAGATGGCCAAACGATGAGGCCAGTTGGACCTGGAACGCACGTCCCATCGGCGATCCGAATGACAAATCTCGTCAATAAGAGTCTGGAGTTTTTCACATGACGGCGAGACCCTTCATTCTGACGCTGTCCTGTGCGGATAGGCCGGGCATTGTGGCTGCCGTCGCCACGCATCTGTTCGATCACGGTTTCAACATCGTTGACGCCCAGCAATTCGACGATACCGAGACAGGGCAGTTCTTCATGCGTGTCGTCTTCGCTTCAACCGGGAAGCAGGAGGACGAACATCCGCGCAGAGCCTTTGGCGCGGTTGCAGAACAGTTCGGCATGAGTTGGACGCTGGCATCATCCGACGAGCGTCAGCGCGTCATGCTGCTGGCATCAAAGCAGGATCACTGCCTGGCAGATCTGCTGTACCGATGGCGCATCGGTGAGTTGGTGATGGATGTCTCGGCGATCGTCTCAAACCATCCGCGGGAGACGTACGCCGGAATCGATTTTCACGGCGTACCGTTTTACCACTTGCCCGTGACGAAGGCGACCAAGCTCGAGCAGGAAACCGCCATCTGGGAGCTAGTCCGCAGCACGGACACCGACCTCGTTGTTCTCGCCCGCTACATGCAGGTCCTCTCGGATGGGTTGACTGCGAAACTCGCCGGGCGCTGTATCAACATTCATCATTCATTCCTGCCGGGCTTCAAGGGCGCCAAACCCTATCACCAGGCGCACCGGCGCGGCGTCAAATTGATTGGCGCAACGGCCCACTACGTCACTGGCGACTTGGATGAGGGTCCGATCATTGAGCAGGATGTCGAGCGGATCATGCATCGTGACAACCCTGATGATTTGGTGCGCAAGGGACGTGATATCGAACGACGCGTTCTTGGCCGGGCGGTGCGCTATCACCTGCAGCACCGCGTCGTCATGAATGGCCAGAAGACAGTGGTTTTTGCGGACTGAATACCAGATCGACCGGCCAGAGGGACCCTGCCGTTGAGGCTGGTGCGGGATGGCCAGCCAGTTGGCGAAAGACTGAGGCCAGCGAGCATCGATCGTTAGGAGGAGCGCGCGAATGACGGAACGAGTCCGATAAAAGCTACATCAATGGCTCGCAGTTTTTGGTGGCCTGACAGTGCTGATGGCCGGCTTCTCTGCAGCGGCGCAGGTCAGCTACCCCACGCGCACCATCACCATGATCATTCCGACCACAACCTCTGCCCGCGCATCATCCCTGCCTGATCTGTTGATGCTGGCCGAGACGTGGCTCGCCAGCTTTGAGGTCAATGGCTAACACGGACTCTCGACTCCGAAGGGCTTGCCGGCCGATGTGCAGCAGAAGCTCAACGAAGCCGTGCAAAAGGCCTTGCGCGATCCCAGGGTCGTTGAGCGTTTCAACAAGCTGCACAGCGATCCCGTGAAGCTGGAGCTCGCCACGCCTGATGCACTTAGGGCCAATCTGCAATCAGAGGTCGACAAGTGTACCCCACTGATCCGCAATGCCGGGGTCAAGGGAAACTGAAACCGTCAACCCACTGCATTAGCCGCGTGCTGCCGCAAGCCCGGAAGGGCTGACGACCTCGTGGCCTGCGGCCAGCAGTTCATCGCGCAAGTGCGCTATATGTGCCGGCCCGACTTCGCAGCATCCGCCGACAATGGTTGCGCCTTGCTCGATCCAATTGAGGACAAAGGCTGAATAAGCTGCGGGATCGAGATCGCGTCGGCTCTTCAGTTGCTCCTTGGTGTTGCCGGGCAAGAATGTTGCAGGAATTGCCGAGAAACCGTTCGCGTACCCGCCGGTGGCGAATCCCGTTGCCACGAGCGTCGGCATTGAGGCGGTGATGCTTTCGGGCGGGCAGCAATTGGCCAGCACAGCATCGACACGAAGCCCGTTCAGCGCTCGCGCTGCGGTTGCGACGGACTCGGCGGAGCGCAGCCACGGTCCGTTGTCCATGAGCGACCAGCCGACCCAGATCGCCTTGCCGAATGGCTGCATTGCGGCCGCAGCGGCCCGAGCCTCTTCAGCGGTCGACATCGTCTCGCAGATAAAGATGTCAACATGAGGGGCCTGAAGTTCTCCCAGCCGGCTATATTCGTCATGATTGGTCTTGAACGCGCGCACGCGGTCGGGGCGATAGGTACCGTTCAGCGGCGGGATGCAGCCCGCGATCGCGACATCGGCTCCGGCCGGCCCTGCCATGTCGCGCGCCCGCAGCGCGAGTTCGCAGGCAATCCGCTGCAGTTCTGGCACCTTGTCGGCCGCGCCAACCATTGCCATCCGCGTGTACGTCGAGGAGTAGCTGTTGACGGTGATCACCTTCGCGCCGGCAAGGATGTAGTCCAAATGCACCTGACGGACGAGATCGGGTTCTGACATTAGATACTCGGCCGACCAATGAAGCGGTGCCTTGTTAGAGGAGCGGTTCTGAAGTTCGAGGCTTGTGCCGCCATCGAGAAGGACAATTTTCACCGACACACTCCAGGTGCAAAAATCCACATCGAGCGAAGCCTCGAAGGACTCCAAAGTTTCGCTTGTCACTCAACCGAAGTCAGGAATGTTGTCTCCAGCCAAGGTCGCAACAAGTGAAATCTACCATCCTGACGCATTAAAGAATCTTGGGGTGACAGCCGCTGTGCCCCCGGTTGTCCTCCAGCTGAATCAAGGCAAGCAAGGCTGGCGCCGAGCGGCAAGCCCGCATTCCATAAGAGCGCCGTGATAGAGCTGAGCACCGCTCAGAGCGCCTTCCCGACCAAGCAGTTGATGCTCCGGTTTAGTACTTTGCCGAGAATCCTGCCTGTCTTCTCTGGTCCTTCATGCCTGCGCACACTTGTGCGGTTGCGCCTCTTATTTGGTTCCCTAAACCGGAACCAAATTGACCATCGTTTCCCTGCTAAGGCGGCGATCATTCCCTGTTCTTTTCCCTGTTAGCAGGGAAAATTTACGCCAGAACGGTTCGCGTTGGACTGCGTGGCGCACCATTTTTCTTCAGCGCGTCATGAGACGACGGCCACTTATCGCGTTAAGTCCGCGCGATTCCATGCTCAACTGAGACGACGAAGCCCGCAAGCTCGGCAATTTCATCGGCATTGTGGGAGACGTAAATCATTGGTACGCCTTCTGCTGCAAGACGTAGCAAATAGGGTTGAATTTCACGCTTACGGTTTGCATCGAGCGAGGACATCGGTTCATCAAGCAACAGTAATTGCGGTTTGGTGAGAAGTGCACGTCCGATGGCAACGCGTTGCTGCTCTCCACCAGAGAGTTCGCCAATATCACGCGCGAGCAGCTTTTCAATGTCGAGCATGGTAATGACATGGGCTTCATGGAAAGGATCGCGTCCCAAGCCATTCATGAACCGGCCATAGGCAAGATTATTTTTCACTGACAAATGTGGAAACAGCCGATTGTCCTGAAACACGAAACCGATGCGCCGTTGCCAGGCGGGCAGCGATATACGTTTTTCTGAATCGAACAGAACTGTTCCCGCCACTGACAAATGACCGCGATCGGGTGTTAGCAAACCCGCAATCATTTTGAGAATACTGGTTTTTCCTGCCCCCGAAGGCCCCGAAAGGGCAATGATTTGCGCGTCTGTTTTGAGATCGATGCGAATCGGGAACAAGCCCTCATGGGAATCGCGCTCCAGAGTCAGCGAGAGCATGTCACAGTCCTCCCTGACGTGAACGGTTTTTCCGCGTCATCGCTTGGGCGGCCAGCAGGGCCACAAAAGAGATCGCGATGGAGACGAGGGCCAGACGCATCACATTGGTTTCACCACCGGGTGTCTGTAGCGCTGCATAAATAGCAGCGGAGATTGTTTCCGTTTCGCCGGGGATGGCAGAGACGAACGTGATCGTTGCGCCGAATTCGCCGAGAGCCTTTGCAAAACACAGAATGGCTCCGGCCATAATGCCGGGCCAAGCGAGTGGGAGAGAAATTGTCAGAAACACCATGATCGGTGAAGCGCCCAGCGTCGTTGCGGCTTCTTCATGGCGGCGATGGATGGCATCGAAGGAGAGCCGGATCGCGCGGACCATCAAGGGCAAGCCCATGATTGCGGCCGCAAGTGCTGCCCCTGTCCAGCGAAATGAAAATACAATGCCGAAATGATCGGCCAGAAATTGGCCAACAAGTCCCTTTCGCCCCATCACGATCAAGAGAATGTAACCGGTGACGACGGGAGGTAGGACGAGTGGTAGATGAACAAGAGCATCGAGTAGCGCGCGTCCGGGGAATTGTTTACGCGACAATAGAAAGGCAAGCGCAATACCGATAGGGAGCGAGGCTAGCGTTCCCCAGAACGCAACCTTGATGCTGATTGCGACCGCTTCCCATTCCTGCGGTGAGAGAGACAGCCAATCCATCATGACGGGGCTTGCGGTGTGAGGACGGAGAATCCGTCGCGCACGAAAATTGCTCGCGCTTCCGGTCCTTGAAGAAAACGCAATGCAGCCATGGCTGGCATTGTCGTAGCGTCGCGTGTCAATGCCAAAGGATAGACGATCGGCTGGTGGCTGGTTGCAGGAAATTCCGCAAGGATTTTTACACGTGGCTCTGCTATTGCGTCGCTCGCATAAACAATGCCGAGCGGCGTCTCGCTGCGAGCAGTCAGCAGTAATGCGGCCCGCACATTATCCGTTTCGGCAAGACGCGTGGCGACACTATCCCACAGGCCAAGATTGGTGAGGGCTTCTTTCGCATAACGTCCTGCGGGCACGGAACGCGTTTCACCGATCGCGATACGGCCGTCGCGCAGCGCGTCTTTAAGCGCTGCCGCGTCTAGCGCCAGTGCAGATTGTTTGGCCGCGGTGGAAGCAACCAGTACAAGGCGATTGCTCAGCAGGTTGACCACTGTGCTCGGCATGACGAGCTGCCGCGCGATGCACCACGCCATCCATTCGCGATCGGCCGACCAGAACAGATCGGCTGGTGCGCCCTGTTCGATCTGGCGGGCGAGCGCAGCAGAAGACGCATAGACGATCCGGACCGCTCCGCCGGACGCGGTCCGTAGCGACTCGGCGAGAGAATCGAGGGCCGTCTTTAGCGAGGCTGCCGCAAATAAAGTGAGCGGTGCAGCCGCGCGCAAAGGCGAGGGTGCCAAGGCCGATAAGGCAGCAGCGATGAAGGCACGACGGGCGAACATCGGGACCGATTCCGGATCTGAGTGTGAGAATCCGGGACCGTCGTTCCGGAAAAGGGGCGGGCTTACGGCGCGCCGAAGAAGGGGAGCCTAGACCGGGCGGCGTGTCATGGCCAGACCTTACAGGTCAAAATCTGATTTCGGTCAGAGCTTGCCATGGCTCAGCCCGCGCGCCAGTGTCCGATCATGTCTAATCCGCGCCCGCGTTCTTCTCTTTTATCAGGCCTGCCACCCCATGGGCGCGGCCTGCGGATCGGGCTATTGGGCGGCAGTTTCAATCCGGCTCATGCTGCTCATCGCCAAATTAGCCGTATTGCGCTTAAGCGCCTGGGGTTGGATGCTGTCTGGTGGCTGGTCACGCCCGGAAATCCGCTCAAGGATAATCGCAGTTTACCGTCGCTCGCAGTCCGGATGGCTGAGGCCGCCGCATTGGCAGATGATCCGCGCATCATTGTGACGGGTGTCGAAGCGCGCTGGGGCCTCCGTTTCACCATCGATGTGTTGCGGCAATTGAAGCAGCGCTGTCCGGGCACCCATTTCGTCTGGTTGATGGGGTCCGACAATCTCGCGGGCTTTGCGCGCTGGCGAAACTGGCCTGCGATTGCCGCGACCGTCCCGATCGCCGTCGTTGATCGGCCCGGTACAACACTTACTGCCCTGTCGGGGCAGGCGGCGGCCCGTCTGGCCCGGGCCCGCTTGCCGGAAGGCGAAGCTCGCGCACTGCCAAACCGCAAACCTCCGGCCTGGGTGTTCCTGCATGGCCGACGCTCGGCGTTGTCTTCAACCGCGCTACGGGAAGCAAAGGCGCGAGCTGAAGCCCAACAGTAATCGTGTTTTTCCTTCAAAATGCCGTTTCTATTGAAAAATCCTGCCTGATCGGCAATATTGGTGAAGCGGCATATGGGCCGCTGAACTGAGGATTCGACACTGACACGACCTCCAGAAGCCGGGACGGACATGATCCGGTCCCAGACTGCCCCGGGTGCCATGGCACCGGTTGCCGGAGCGAGTAGCGAAGGCGTGATGCTGGGCGAAATCATCGCCGCACTCGAAGATGCGAAAGCGGAAGACACGGTATTGATTGATCTGAAAGGCAAAACGGCCCTCGCCGATGCGATGGTTGTCACGTCTGGTCGGTCAAATCGCCATGTCAGCGCCATCGCCGATCAAATCGTCGAAATGCTTAAGCTAAAGGGCTTCGGCACACCGCGTGTTGAGGGCCAGCCGCATTGCGACTGGGTGCTCGTCGATGCGGGCGACATCGTTCTGCATATCTTCCGGCCTGAGGTGCGCCAATTCTACAATCTTGAAAAGATGTGGGGTGGTGACCGTCCGGCCGAGCGCGTCAGCGCCTGATCCGGCGCTTCCGTGCGGATGGGATTGATTGCTGTCGGCCGCCTGAAGGATGGGCCGGAGCGCCTCCTTGCTGATCGTTATCTCGAGCGCGCCCGACAAACGGGCCGCACGCTTGGGCTCAGCGGTTTTGACAGTCTTGAGATTGCCGAGAGCCGCGCAACGCGGACAGACGACCGCAAGGCTGAAGAAGCTGCCGCTATTGCTGGCAAAGTCGGCGAAGACCGTTTGATTGCTTTTCACGAAGAGGGCGACACGATCGATAGCGAAGCATTTGCTGCGTTGATCGGGCGTTGGCGTGATGAGGGTCGTCGCGCTGCTTTTTGCGCCATTGGCGGTGCGGATGGCTTTGCGCCTGCATTGCTCAAGCGGGCTGACAAGATCGTTGCCTTTGGGGCGATGACTTTGCCTCATCAATTGGTGCGGGTGCTTGTAGCCGAACAATTGTATCGTGCTACGACGATTCTTATCGGCCACCCTTATCACCGCGCTTGAGATGATGCGTTTTGCTCTTGCCATTCTCTTTGTAGGCCTGATGGCTTGGCCTCTCGCCGCGCAAACGGCACCCTATGAGGCAACGGCTGAAAAACAGGCCGAGCGCACGGCCAAGCAATTCGAACTTGAAGCGACCGAGCGCAATTTGAAGGCAGGAAAAGCCGCGCGCGATCAATTGCAAGCCGAGGTTGATGTGTTGCGGGCCGATCGTGGCCGCCTCAACCAAGCGCTGGTCGATGCGGCGGCGAAACTCAAGGCCACGGAGGGTCGGGTCAGTAGCGTGCAGCAAAAGCTGACTACGCTCGCGCAGACGGAGGAGGCCATTCGTCGCTCGCTTGAGGCGCGGCGTGGCATCATTGTAGAAGTGCTTGCTGTGTTACAGCGGATGGGGCGGCGTCCGCCGCCGGCCTTGCTGGTGAAACCGGAAGATATGCTCGAGGCGGTCCGATCATCGATGCTCCTTGGCGCGGTGGTGCCAGAGTTGCGGGCAGAGACGGAGGCGCTTGCGGGTGATCTTACGGAATTGGTTCGCCTCCGCGACTCCGCTTCGTTTGAGCGTGATGCAATGGCGCGAGAGACCGATCTTCTGATCGCCGAACGCCAGAGGCTTGCCGCTTTAGTCGATGCAAGGCAGAAGGCGCTTTCGCAGGCAGAGGGGCTGGCTGCCGATGAGAGCCGCAAGGCCGATGTTCTTGCCGAGCGTGCCAAAGGCTTGCGCGATCTTTTGGGACGCCTTGAGGCCGATATCGAGGCCGAAACCAAGGCGGCGGCGTCCGGAGACCCCAGAGCCAAGGAGGCGCGCGAGCGTTTTGCTATGCTGGCCGGCAAAGATCCGGCCCGTCTCGCCCCAAAAACGCCCTTTCAGGAGATGAAAGGTGCGTTGCCGCTCCCTATATCAGGTACGTTGATCAAGGGTTTCAATGCGCCGGATGGGATTGGTGGCACAGTCAAGGGTGTGGCTTATGCCACGCGTCCCGGAGCGGTGGTGTCGGCCCCATGCGATGGCTGGGTTGCTTTTGCGGGGCCGTTCCGGACCTTCGGACAACTCTTGATCATCAACGCGGGTGGCGGCTACTATTTGCTGCTGGCGGGTATGGAACGCGTGAACGTGGCTCTCGGGCAATTCGTTCTGGCAGGGGAGCCGGTCGCGGTGATGGGAGAAAGCTCCAAAGCGACGTCCGCGTCGGTGGGTGCCGATACCAATCAACCGGTTCTCTATATCGAGTTTAGAAAAGACGGTAATTCGTTCGATCCTTCGTCCTGGTGGGCGAATTCGACAGGCGGGAAAGTTCGCGGATGATGCGCAAATTCAAATGGGTTCTGTTGGGCGCCGTGATGGGCGTCGGCATCACCACACTGGTCGGCCAGACAGGCGGGCTTAATCCGTCGCGGGCGCTTGCCGCCGCTTCCGATACTTATCGCCAGCTCAACCTGTTCGGCGACGTCTTCGAAAAAATCCGCTCCGACTATGTCGACAAGCCGGAAGATTCGAAGCTCATCGAATCGGCGATCAACGGCATGCTGACATCGCTCGATCCGCATTCAAGTTACATGGATGCGAAGAGCTTCAAGGATATGCAGGTGCAAACCCGCGGCGAATTCGGCGGGCTCGGCATCGAAGTCACGATGGAAGATGGCCAGTTGAAGGTTGTCACGCCCATCGATGATACCCCGGCAGCCAAAGCGGGCGTGATGGCGGGCGACATCATTGCCGCCATCGACGACGAACCCGTGCAGGGTCTCTCGCTTAATCAGGCGGTCGAGAAAATGCGCGGTGCGGTCAATACGCCTGTGCGCCTTAAGATCGTGCGCAAGGGTGCCTCCGATCCGCTTGAGCTCAAGATCACGCGCGATGTCATCCGCATTCGCTCCGTACGTTTGCGCAATGAGGGTGGCGATGTCGGTTATGTCCGTATCACGCAGTTTAACGAGCAAACATTCGACGGGTTGAAGAAGGCCATCGAGGAGCTCAACAAAGAAATCCCGGCTGACAAATTGAAGGGCTATGTCATCGATCTTCGCAATAATCCGGGTGGCTTGCTCGATCAGGCAATTGCGGTCTCGGATGCGTTCCTTGAGCGCGGCGAGATCGTGTCAACGCGCGGCCGCAATGCTGATGAGACGCAACGCTACAATGCGCGATCGGGCGATCTGACGAAGGGCAAGCCTGTGATCGTCCTGATTAATGGCGGTTCGGCCTCCGCGTCTGAAATCGTCGCGGGCGCTCTGCAGGATCACAAACGCGCCACCGTTGTGGGCTCGCGCTCCTTCGGTAAGGGTTCGGTGCAAACGATCATCCCGCTTGGTTCAAATGGTGCGATCCGCCTGACCACGGCGCGTTACTACACGCCGTCGGGCCGTTCGATTCAGGCAAAGGGCATCGATCCTGATGTGCAGATTCTGCAAGACGTTCCTGCCGAATTGAAGGGCAAGGATGAGACCAAGGGCGAAGCGGCTCTGCGTGGCCATCTCAAGAATGACGAAGATGAACGCGGTGGTTCCTCGGCCTATGTTCCGCCGGATCCAAAAAACGACAAGCAGCTTAACTATGCGCTCGACGTGCTGCGTGGCGTAAAGGTCAACGACGCTTCTCAACCGGCGAAAAACAAAACGGCGAATTAACCGGTTCACCTCACAGTGACGGCGGCGTCCTCGGCGCCGCCGTTTCGATTCCAGACGTTCGTTGCGTTCTGCCGCGTTGGTTTCCATCGACGGAACGCATCATGCCCCCACAAGCCACGCGCCGTACCCCTTCATTAAGGACGCCTGCCCAAAAAGGCGGATC
The DNA here is from genome assembly GCA_027488155.1 of Hyphomicrobiales bacterium. Classification (GTDB taxonomy): domain Bacteria; phylum Pseudomonadota; class Alphaproteobacteria; order Rhizobiales; family Beijerinckiaceae; genus TNE-4. Next base: position 14,216 of record JAIYCE010000094.1, read on the forward strand.
TCACGTCCATCAAGCCGATACGCGCGAAGCGCCGCTTCCCGTTGCACCAAAGGACGGGGCCGTTTCCTCGCTCGTCCGGGCTGTAGCGCCGCTCGGCTTCGCCGCGCCGCAATTGCGCCGCGGTTTCTGGCGCAAGCTCAGTGGGATCGTTCTGGCTCTCGCTTTTCCGGCTGGCCTTGCTGGGGCTTGGTTCTGGTCCATTGTTCATGAGCCGGAATTGCCGCTTCCGTTTCAGATTATGGTCAATCATGCGGTGGCGGAGCGGCCCCAGCGTGGCGCTGCCATAGAGATAACGCCGCTAAAGGTCCCGTTGCAGGACGCCGCTCCTGTGGCAGGCCTGTCGCGCGATCCCCGCTTGATCGAAAACTCGATCCATGGGCCTGTGCCGCGCGCCTCATCCGATGGGCTTAAACCACGGTATGTTTATGCACGCCCTTTTACCGACGCAACGAAACGCCCGCGGATCGCGCTAATCGTGACGGGGCTCGGTCTTGGACTTTCGGTCACTGACAAGGCGATCGCGCATTTGCCGCCTGCGATTGGACTTGCGTTTTCACCTTACGGACAGGATCTCGTGCGGCAGGTGCAGGCCGCGCGCCAAGATAATCGCGAATTGCTGCTGCAAATTCCGATGGAGCCTTATGATTTTCCGGCCAATGATGCGGGCCCGGCGATGCTTGTGGCCGATGCGCCGCCCGATGCCAATCAGGATCGGCTCTTGTGGGCGCTGGCGCGGATGACGGGTTATGTCGGCCTCACCAATCTGCAAGGCGGTCGATTTCGGGACAGTCCAGCGATGGCGCGTTTTGCCGAGCAGGTGGAGCGGCGTGGGTTGTTTTTTATTGATGATGGCGTCGGCCGCACCAAACGCGATACAAAAGGCGATCCTTGGTTGCGCGCTTCTCTTTTCATCGACCCATCCGCGCTCGACGTCGGGTTATCTGAACTCGAGCGGATCTCACAAGAGCGCGGAATTGCAATCGGCATGACCGGCGTTACCCCGACCATGATCGACCATGTCGCAACATGGGCACAGACGCTCGAAGCGCGTGGTTTTGTCCTCGTGCCGGTTACGGTGGCTGTGGAACAAAGCGCTGCGCCCTAAAGGCGAGGCCACTGCTTGCAGCAAGTGTTTAGCGATCGCTTCCGCTAAGCCCAACGTCAGGCGATACGGTTGCCGTGATGGATAAAGAGCCGCACTATATGGGCCGCTACGTAATGGTTCTGATTCGTCATGTCGTCACTTCCCTACCGCCCTTGCGTGGGCGTTATGCTTCTCAATAGGCACGGACAAGTGTTTATTGGCCGCCGCAAGAGTGAAGCAGGCCCAGAGCATGTCGATGATCACCATGCGTGGCAGATGCCGCAGGGCGGGATCGATGAGGGAGAAGATCCGCGCGATGCCGCGTTCCGCGAACTCTGGGAAGAAACGAATGTCAGGAGTGCCACGCTCATTGCCGAAGCGCCGGATTGGTTCAGTTATGATCTTCCTGACGACATCATCAAGCGGAGTTGGAAGGGGCGTTATCGTGGTCAGACACAGAAATGGTTCGCCATGCGGTTCGAGGGCGAGGAAAGCGAAATCAACATCCATGCGCCCGCTAATGGTCAACACAGGCCCGAATTCAATGCATGGCGATGGGCTGATATGAACGCTCTGCCGTCCCTGATCATTCCTTTCAAGCGTCCTGTCTATGAGAAAGTTGTGGCCACGTTTGCTGGCCTTGTGCAAAAGCATTCAGGGTAATCCAACCTTTAAAAAACTGTAAGGAAGTCAGGCTAGCCTAGTCGCGCCGACGTTCTTTTCAGGAGGCATCTCATGTCCGATCAGATCAAGCGCCTTTATCAGGCCGTGCTCGATGCTCAGGGCGGCGATCCGAATGCCTCGCGCACGGCCAAGTTGCTGACCGAGGGCACCGCAAAAATGGCGAAAAAGCTCGCTGAAGAGGCGGTGGAAGTCGGCCTTGATGCGGTTCAAGGCAATCGTGAAGCGACCATCCGCGAAAGCGCCGACCTGATCTATAATCTCACCGTGCTTTGGGCTGAATGCGGCATCACGCCAGACGAGGTCTATGCCGAAATGGATCGTCGCGAGCAGATGTTGGGCATTGCTGAAAAATTACCAAAGAACCAAGTGCATGATTTAGAGCGTGACTTGGCCCGGTTGAAAAAATTGATGAAGAGCTAATCCTTACCTTGTCGGCTTGGTCTTGGCCTCGCATGAGCGCGTCGGCTTAAGGGCGTGTTTGCCCTGTACCTCGGACCCGGTAATTGAAGCTCGTCAATTGCTCAATGCCAACCGGCCCGCGCGCATGCATCCGTCCAGTGGCGATACCGATCTCTGCGCCGAAGCCAAATTCTCCGCCGTCAGCAAACTGCGTCGAGGCATTGTGCAGCACGATGGCCGAATCGACTTCCTTCAAAAAGCGCTCGGCCCGCTCCGTGTGGTTGGTGATGATGCTGTCGGTGTGGTTCGAACTCCAGCGCGCGATGTGATTAAGTGCACCGTCCAATCCGTCGACAACGCGGCAGGCAATGATCGCGTCAAGATATTCCGTCGCCCAATCGTCGTCGGTGGCGGGCTTCACGCGCGCATCGATCGATTGCGTCGTCTCATCGCCGCGGACCTCGCATCCCGCCTCGATCAAATCCTTAACGAGCGGGGCCAAATGGGTCGACGCGCAGGCGCGATCGACCAGCAAGGTTTCGGCTGCGCCACAAATGCCCGTCCGCCGCAGCTTCGCATTTTTCACGATTGCGCGCGCCATGGCGAGATCGGCAGCGCCATCGACATAGACATGGCAAAGGCCTTCAAGGTGCGCGAAGACAGGAACGCGCGCTTCTTCTTGTACACGGGCGACAAGACTTTTGCCGCCGCGCGGCACAATCACATCAATCGTACCATTCAGGCCGCGCAACATGAGGCCGACTGCGTCGCGGTCGCGTGTCGGTACGAGCTGGATCGCATCTGCGGAAAGCCCTGCTGCAAGTAAGCCTGAACGCATCGCCTCTGCAATGGCGAACGATGTCCGAAAGCTTTCCGATCCTGCACGCAGGATGACCGCATTACCACTTTTCACACAGAGTGCTGCGGCATCAGCGGTGACATTCGGGCGGCTCTCGAAAATCACGCCGACCACACCAAGCGGTGTGGCGACGCGTTCAAAGCGCAAACCGTTCGGCTGCGTCCATGATGCGAGGGCGCGACCAACCGGATCGGGGAGGGCCGCGACATCCTCGACGGCCTTCGCAATGGCTTCAAGACGTTTGTCATCAAGTGTGAGGCGGTCGAGGAAAGCGCCCTTTGTGCCGCGTGCGACAGCGTCGGCATAATCCTCGCGATTAGCTGCAAGGATGTTGGCCGAGGCATTACGCAAAGCGCTGGCGGCGGCACGCAAGCCGTCGGCACGCTGCTCACCCGTAGCAAGTGCCAATGCACGCGATGCATGCCGCGCATTCCTGCCAAGGTTGAACATGATGTCTGCGAGGGCGCTCATCTCAATGTCCCGACAAAGTCATATCGTCGCGGTGAACCATTTCGGCACGACCCGCAAAACCGAGAATGGCTTCGATGTCGCGTGAGGATCGCCCCGCAATCATTTGGGCTTCGGCGGCATCGTAAGCGGCCAATCCGCGCCCAATCTCCTCACCATCGGGCGCACGCAACAAGACGACATCGCCGCGTTCGAACGCGCCATCGATAGTCTTTACACCGGCAGGCAATAGACTTTTGCCATCGCGAATGGCGCGTGCGGCGCCATCATCGACATGGAGTGCGCCTTTTGGCTCCAGAACGCCTGCAATCCATTTCTTGCGTGAGGCGACTGGATTACTCGGTGTCGTGAACCAAGTGCACCGTCCGCCATCGATGATGCGCTTGATCGGGTTCATCACGCGTCCGTCGGCGATGACCATCTGCGTTCCACCGAGCGTGGCGATTTTCGCTGCCTCGATTTTCGTGCGCATACCGCCGCGCGATAGTTCGGATGCGGCGCCACCTGCCATCGCCTCAATCTCGACTGTGATGCGCGGCACGAGAGGCAGCAGAATAGCATTGGGGTCCGATTGCGGTGGCGCAGTGTAGAGTCCATCGACATCAGAGAGCAGCACTAGAAGATCGGCGCTCGCCATGGTCGCAACGCGAGCGGCTAGCCGGTCATTATCACCATAGCGTATTTCCGTGGTTGCGACCGTGTCATTTTCATTGACGACAGGGATCGCGCGCCATTCCAAGAGGCGCGCTAGCGTCTCGCGCGCGTTGAGGTAACGGCGGCGTTCTTCCGTATCGCCGAGCGTCAGCAGAATCTGGCCTGCCGTGATGCCGTGTGTACCCAATGCATCAGCCCAACTTTTCGCCAGTGCGATTTGCCCAACGGCGGCGGCGCCTTGGCTTTCTTCAAGTTTCAAAATCCCTTTTGGGAGCTTCAAAACGCTGCGTCCCAGGGCAATGGCACCTGAGGAGACAATGAGAATATCGGCGCCGCTCTTGTGCAACTCCGCAATGTCATCGCATAGCGCGGCAAGCCACGCTTCTTTCAACCGACCTTGGGCGGCATCGACAAGAAGCGATGAGCCGACCTTGATCGTGATGCGTCGAAAATCGCGAAAGCGTGGCGCGGTCACGGCGTCCACTCCGTCGAAGGTTTTTCGACAGTCTCCTCGCGGCGTTGTTCCGCGATGATCGCCAGAAGCTGACGCAAGGCTTCGTCGATGCCTTGGCGCGAGGCCGATGAAATAAGAAGCGGTACACGGCCGCACGCTTTTTTCAGCGATTTCTTCTGCCGTTCGATTTCGTCGTCCGTCAGTGCATCGATTTTCGAAAGCGCAACGATCTCGGGCTTGTGACCGAGTTCATGCCCATAGGCTTCGAGTTCATGTCGCACTGTCTTGTAGGCAGCACCTGCATCCTCGCCCGTTGCATCGACAAGATGCAGCAGGACGCGGCAGCGCTCGACGTGGCTGAGAAAACGATCGCCAAGTCCGTGGCCTTCATGCGCGCCTTCGATGAGGCCGGGAATATCGGCGAGCACGAATTCCTGCCCGTCGATGCGCACCACGCCGAGGCCGGGATGCAGCGTTGTGAAGGGATAGTCGGCAATCTTCGGTTTGGCCGCCGTCACTGTCGCAAGGAAGGTTGATTTGCCAGCATTCGGCAAGCCAACGAGGCCGGCATCCGCAATCAGTTTCAGCTTCAACCTGATCCAGCGTTCCTGCCCTTCCTGTCCGGGATTGGCATGACGGGGTGCGCGGTTGGTTGATGTCGTGAAATAGAGATTGCCAAAGCCGCCATTGCCGCCGCGCGCCAATCGTACGCGTTGGCCAATAGCGGTCAGGTCGGCAATCAGCGTCTCTCCATCTTCCTCGAAGATTTGCGTGCCCTTGGGCACCTTCAAGATCACCTCGGGCGCGTTCGCACCGGCGCGGTTGCGGCCCATGCCGTGACCGCCGGGTTTCGCCTTAAAGTGCTGCTGGTAGCGGTAGTCGATAAGCGTATTCAGGCCCTCGACACATTCCGCCCAGACATCGCCGCCGCGTCCGCCGTCCCCGCCATCGGGGCCGCCGAATTCGATGAATTTTTCGCGGCGGAATGAGACGGCGCCTGCGCCGCCATTGCCGGACCGGATATAGACTTTAGCTTCGTCGAGAAATTTCATGCCGTTTCCCTAACCTATTCCGGCCGGAAAGGGGAACAGCTTTCGACCTGAGCCTTTTTGCGACTTAGCGCTTTTTGATGATCAGTTCGACATCACCGACCGTCAGAAACCACCAATGGACGCTCGCCGTGTTGAGCACGGTTTTGGCGTCGGTCTGCTTCAAGACGTCATCGAAATGGACATCAAACGTCGAGCCGCCCTTGGTCTTCTGGCGAGCCTTGTAGGATAGGCGAATGGCGGGGCCGTCCTGCCAGACCTTCGCTTCCCCGAGCACGTCTTCACGCGTGCCGACGTAAGTGCCGGGTCCGGTCTTGCGGAAACGCCAGGTTTTGCGGTCCTTTTCGCCGTCTGAGAAGACGAAATCCTCAACAAGGGTAAGGGTTTGTGTCTTGCGATCCCAAGACCCCTTCATCACCACGTCTAGGCCGCGCTTCGATCCGTCGATCCTGCTTGTGAAGCTACCCTTGGCGGTCAACGTGCCGAGGAAAAACTCTTCGAGAACCAACACCTTATCGGCGGCTTGCGCAGGCGCGAGCCATCCGATGGGAAGAAGAAGGGCGGCAAGCAGCAGCAAACGGCGCATGGGATATCTCCGGAAAAACATGACCCAATGTTTACGCACGCACGGGTTTGCCGGACCATGCAGGTGCCTGCGGCGGAAGAGCCGGGCGAGGCGACGTCGTCGCACCGAAGCCGCGATTGGCGTACCAATCCGCCCGGTCAAGCTCGAACCGGTCTACCGCGCTGTTCGCGCAGCGGCCTGGCTGGTTTGACAGGCCGCGCCGACGCCAAGTGAAGCCGATCTTCTCGAGCACCCGCGCCGAGGCGCGGTTCTCCGGCATCACATGCGCCGCGATGCCCGGATTGTCGGTGAGCATGAAGACTGTATCGACAAGGGCGCCAACGGCTTCGGTGGCAAAGCCCTGACGCCAGAAGGTGCTATCGAAGGCATAGCCAAGAACCGGCAATCCGCCTTCGGGAAAGCGAACCGCAACCGTGCCGATCAACTGGCGGGGCGATCGATTGAGCACGGCAACGAGTTCGATCGATTGGCCTATCGCGTTGCGCTCGCGGGCGCGAAGGATGAATTCCTCGGCTGCACCGGCCGGATAGGGATGGGGAATAGCTGCTGTCGTCTCCGCGACCTCTTTCTTAGAGGCAAAGCGGGCTATGGCGGTGGCATCGGCAGCGCGCGGCCAGCGCAGCCAGAGCCGTGCAGTCTCAAGCTGAAAAATATCATCAAGCGCAATATCGGGTAACATGGAGGCGTCTCCGGCCCGCAGGGTCTAGATTCGGTTGGTGACCCTGAAATGACAAAGGGAAGTGGTTTTCCCACTTCCCCGGAAACGCTCCCTCTTTGGGGAACTCGGATGATCCTTGCCAGATCGTCCGCCGGGGCTGTGGGCCGGCGGAGATCTTGAAGAAATCCGCCTTATTCGGCCGCAGCAGCCGTACGTACGGCTACATACATGCGGCCTTGGCCTTTTTTCTCGAATTCCACCGTGCCGTTCGCCGTGGCGAACAGTGTGTGGTCCTTGCCCATGCCGACATTGGCGCCCGCATGAACGCGCGTGCCGCGCTGGCGAATG
>JAIYCE010000091.1 GCA_027488155.1 Hyphomicrobiales bacterium
AAGGGTGCCAGTGCCTTACCGAGATCGACGCTCTCGAAATGCGCTTGCAGCTTGGCATCGGCGCGCGTATCGCCCAAAGCGACACCAAGGCGCGCTTTCACCCGTCCATTGGCAAAATCCGCGCCTGCCAAAACAACGTCTATCTTGCGGTCGCGTGCGATCAGCGCAAGGCCGACATTGGCGAGTGATGATTGCCCAATCGTGACGCTTGCTGCCGACAGGCGCAAATCCGCAGCAACAGGCCTACCCCGCAAGACTGGCCCGAACTCGCTGTCGCCCTCGGCAACAAAATTCCGGCCTGAAGATCCGCTCGGCAATGGTAGATCGAACCTATCTGTCGCCAGTGTGCCTATGAGTTGGAGGCCGTTGTTGTCGCTTCTGAAGACGACACTGCCTTCTAGCTCGGTTTTGCCAATTGTGAATTTGTTCATCGTCAATGCGGCCAGTCCGCGTGCAAAACGGGCCGTGCCATTTGTACTGAAAGGCGTCGACGGCAAAAGGAGGCCATTCTCATCGAGCCACGCGGCTAGCGCAGCTGGGTTGGGACTTACGGCGGTGAAAGTTCCGTTGACCTGCACCAACGGTCCGCCGGTCGCAATTCCTTCAAGGCTCACCGACAAGAGCGGCGCGGTGAGCCCAGCGAGGATAGTAGAGCGTCCGCCCGACGCTAGATCGCGTGGCTGGGCGATACGGGTCGTTATGCGGACGATTTCGCCACGCCAGCGCGCCGCCCCGTTGAGAATAAGCCCGCCTTCATCGCCGGGAAGATCGATTTTGAGATCGGCATCACTCGCCCATTCCCGGCCGCGCATATCTATGAGACGGCTTCCGGTCACACGCACGCGCATGGCGGGCAAGCGCGCCCAACGCTGTTCTTGGGCAGCGAGTTCTTCGATCAAGACGATCGCCGTTCCCTCGGCATTATGGGCGGCTTTGGTGTCGACAACAATTTCAGCACCTTCCAGTGTAATCCCGGAAAAGGCGAGCTGTCCTGTCAGGAGCGGCCAGAGGGCTAGCTCGGTCGTTACGGATTCTGCGCTCGCAACACCAGGCTTGCCGCCGCGCGCGACCTTGACGTCTGACGCCACAATGCGTGGCCAAGGCAAGATCGAGAAATGTGCAGACCCGAGGGTGCATGACAGTCCGCGCGATGTGCACAAGCGTTCCTCGACCACCTGAGCCAGCCGCGCCGAGGGAAAAAAGCTAGGCAGCGCCGCCGCCAGCGCTAAGGCGGCAGGGATCGAGAAGGCTGCGATGAGGGTGGAGCGGCGCATTTGTCTCGTTCGGGTGGGTATACGCCGGAATCGGCAACGCCGCGAGGGTTACGACCACAACAAGGCGTCACAAAGATGAACCTGAATTTAGCACGTGCCATAGGCGCGAAGAAGCCCATTTTGGGCTAAGGGCTCGCCAGTGGCAATGAGGCGGCGCACAGGCCGCCCCTGCTCATCTCAATTCACAATCGTCGCTTCTGTTGCTGCGCGGAGTTCTGCCTCCGTTACACCATCAGCGCATTCGATCAGCTTCAACCCGCCGGGCACAACATCGAACACACCCAGATTGGTGATGATGCGATCGACCACGCCCTTGCCGGTCAGCGGCAGGGTGCATGCCTTCAGCACTTTGGATTCGCCCGCCTTATTGGTGTGATCCATGACGACGACCACGCGGCCGACACCGGCGACGAGATCCATCGCTCCGCCCATGCCCTTCACGAGCTTGCCGGGGATCATCCAATTCGCGAGATCGCCATTCTCCGACACTTCCATCGCGCCGAGGATCGCCATAGCGATTTTGCCGCCACGGATCATCGCAAAGCTCTGTGCGGAATCGAAGAACGCCGTCTGGGGCAATTCGGTGATTGTCTGCTTGCCGGCATTGATCAGGTCGGGATCTTCCTCACCCTCATAGGGGAAGGCGCCCATGCCCAGCATGCCGTTTTCCGATTGCAGCGTCACTGTGATGCCATCGGGGATGTAATTGCTGACAAGCGTCGGAATGCCGATGCCGAGATTGACATACCAGCCATCCTGCAATTCGCGCGCGGCGCGCGCGGCCATTTGATTGCGGTCCCAAGCCATGTCCGTTCTCCTCACGCGCGCTTGCGCACGGTGCGCTGTTCAATGCGTTTTTCGTGTTCGCCCTGCACGATGCGGTGCACGTAAATGCCCGGCAGATGAATATGATCCGGATCAAGCGAACCGAGCGGCACAATCTCTTCCACTTCCGCAACGCAGATCTTGCCGCATGTCGCAGCAGGCGGGTTGAAATTGCGCGCCGTCTTGCGGAACACGAGATTGCCTGAGGGGTCGGCCTTCCAGGCTTTTACAATCGAGAGGTCGGCGATGATCCCCTTTTCGAGGATGTACATCTGGCCGTCGAATTCTTTGTGTTCTTTGCCTTCCGCGATCACGGTGCCGACGCCGGTCTTGGTATAGAAGCCCGGAATGCCCGCACCGCCCGCGCGCATGCGCTCGGCCAAAGTGCCTTGCGGATTGAATTCGAGTTCGAGTTCGCCGGAGAGATATTGCCGCATGAACTCGGCATTCTCGCCCACATAAGACGAGATCATCTTCTTCACTTGGCGTGTCTGCAGCAGCACACCGAGGCCGAAATCGTCAACGCCCGCATTGTTTGAGGCCACGACGAGGTTCTTCGTGCCTGCATCGCGGATGGCCGCAATCAAAAGTTCGGGAATGCCGCACAGGCCAAACCCGCCCGCCGCAATCGTCATGCCGTCAAACAGAAGGCCATCAAGGGCTTCCTTGGGGCTGCCATAGACTTTTTTCATGGACATCTCCTGCCCGGACGTCCCCGGTTTATGCCGGAAGGGAAGCCGCGGGGGCTGGTTCTGAAGGTCAAAGCTACTCCCCGCTCTTAGCGGCGGAAGGGTGTTTTTGCAACGCGGCAAAAGCTGCGGGAAAGCAGTCTCAGACAGGATTGTCCCGCGCCTTCGCGTCGCCCGTGGCGGCACTGGCAGCCAGCAATGCGTCGGCTGGCTCTGACCGGTTGGCGCGGGCGATCAGCATGATGGGTCCAAGCCCAATCAGGACGATCAAAAGGGCGGCCAGCGACCCCGCCTCGAACACGCCCCGCGCCGCGTCTGCATAGACGAGCGTGGCGAGGGTCTCGACATTGAGCGGACGCAGAAGCAACGTCGCTGGCAACTCCTTCATGGCATCGACGAAAACGAGCAGTGCCGCGGTGCCCAAAGCTGGCCGTATCAGTGGTTGGTGTACATCACGCCGGATCCCGCCCAGACTGCGGCCGAGCATGCGTGCGGCATCGTCAAGATGCGGTGAAATCCGAGCATAGCCATTCTCGATTGCACCGATGGCGATACCGAGAAACCGCGCATGATAGGCAATGATGATCGCAAGCCCGCTACCTGTCAGTACAAGCCCGATGCGTTCGCCTGTTACAGCCCGCCACAGATTAGCGATCTGATTGTCGAAAAAGGCGATGGGTGTCAGCAGTCCAAGCGCTAGCACCGTCCCAGGCACGGCATAGCCAAGGGCAGCGAAGCGCGCGACGCCGCGCGACAACGCTGTACCAAGCAGCCGCTGGCTCGCAGCAATAGTTGATGCAAGAAGCAGAATGCCAATCGTGGCAGCGCCCGCAAGAAGAACAGTCATCAGGAGTGCATCGAAAATCATGGGATCGATCTGCCCGCGAACGGTACGCTGCATGGCCTGTATCGAAAGGAAGGTCGCCGGCACAATGAAACCAGCGATCACAGGGGTCGCGCAAAAGGATAGCGCGCCAATGGCTTGCGCGCCTTTGAGCGTTTTTGGCGCCACAGCACGCGGTCTTTTCACAGAGGATGTGAAGCCGCGGTTCCCCCGCGCCAGCATTTCAACAAGGATGAGCGCGATAACGACGATCAGCATCGCGCAGGCGATGGCCGCAGCGCCTTCTAGACTGCCCCGATTGAGCCAAGTCGTCATGACCGAGAGGGTGAGCGTACGCACGCCTAGGAATTCGCTTGCGCCGATGTCGTTCAATGTTTCGAGCAGGCACAGCGAAACACCGAGCGCGATCGCAGGGCGCGCCAAGGGCAGAGCAACGCGCCAAAAAATACGTGCGGGCTTGGCACCAAGGCTGCGCGCTGCCTCAATCAGCGATGCACTCTGCATCGTGAACAAAGCCCGCGTCGATAGATAGACATAAGGATAGAGAACAGCGCTCATCACGAAAATCGCGCCGGGGAGAGATCGTATAGAGGGTAAAGGAAATGCCGCCGCCGTTGGCGCGCCGACCAGCATGCGGATGAAGCGTTGCACAGGCCCCGCCGCATCGAGCCATTCCACATAGACTGCCGCAGCGATATAGGTCGGCATTGCGAGGGGCAAAACAAGCGCTATCGCAAGAACGCGGCGCAACGGAAATTCGAAGGCTGTGACGAGCCATGCCGAGCCCGTGCCAAACACGGCCGTGAGCACCGCCACACCCGCCAGAAGCAGTGCAGTTTCCCGCGTTGCCTGCGGCAAAACAGTGCTAACGACGTGAGTGAGCGAGCCGCTATCGTCGGATAGCGCTAATTGCATGAGGGTGAAGAGCGGTAGAGCAATTAACAGCACACCCGCTGCCATCCCTGCATAGAGGCGTGCATGCGAAGACGAGAATCCGCCGCGGGTTGCGCCGGGGCGCGACAAGGGCTGCTGCGCTGTCATTCTCACGGCTCAAACTTGCTCACGGCTCAAACTTACTCACGGGGCAATCTTGCTCACTGATCAAAACCAACTTGGTCGACGAGTTCGCTAGCTTTTTTCCGCTGATTGGCGATTTGGATCAGCGAAAAACTATCCGGCTTAATAGGGCCGAAAAGCTTTTCGGTCGTCACAGTCGAGACCCCGGCGCGGACCGGATATTCTTCATTGAGCGTCGCGAGCATGACCTGCGCCTGATCACTCAGCAAGAAGCCAATCAGTTTTTCCGCATTCGCTTTATTAGGCGCATTTTTGGCGAGCCCGACTCCCGAAATGTTCACATGCGTGCCGCCATTCTTGAAAGTAGAATCGAGTACTTTGATGGCTTCGCCCCAAGCGCGTTGATCCTTGTCTTTCAACATCAGACCAACATAATAGGTGTTACCGATGCCAATGTCGCACACGCCGGCAAGGATGTCCTTCGCCACATCGCGATCGCCACCGGATGGCTTCTTGGCGAGATTGGCTTTGACGCCACGCAACCATGCTTCTGTCTTTTCGACGCCGTGATGCGCAATCATCGCGGCGATCAGAGAGATATTGTATGGGTGTTGTCCGCTGCGAATGCAGATCTTGCCCTTCCATTTCGGATCGGCGAGATCCTCGTAATGGATGGCATTCTCTTTCACGCGATCCTTGGAAGCATAGACGACACGTGAACGCAAAGTGACGGCGGACCAGCGCCCTTCGGGATCGCGTAGAGATGGTGCGATGGCCGCCTCGGTCAGCATGTTCGATGGCTTCTGCAAAATGCCGAGATCGACCGCATTGACCAATTTTGCCGCATCGACCGTGATGATGATATCTGCGGGAGAGTTGGCACCCTCCGCTTTCACGCGCTCTTCGAGCCCGTTTTGGATGAAGACAGTGTTGACCTTGATCGCCGTCGCTTGCGTGAACGCATCAAGCGCCGGTTTGATTAATGCCGGCTCGCGCGATGTGTAGACATTAACGACGCCTGTCTGGGCGAACGCCGGCGGTGATACGGTGAGAAAAGCCGCCGCAGCTAGGACGCGGCTGAAAGGGCGATGCAGCATGGTCAGCTCCTGGGACAGGGTTCAAGGCCCTGCCACGGGGTTTGCGAAGACGGTGCAAGAACACCTTGAGTGTTGCTTTAAAGCCTTCCCAACTTCCCTTGGTCAAGAAAAAAGCAAACAAAATCAATAGATTATAGAGTTTCTAAACTGCGTAGTCCGGAATGGTTTTAAATTGCAGGCCGCAAACCTTTGAAATTCCCGATATCGGCTTTGTGCGAAATCAAGGCTGGTATGGACCGGGTTTGCAATGGTTGGCCCATTCCATGGCATCACGTCATGGCTCGTTGATGAGGAGAGGTCCCCCAATGGCGCTGAAACGCATCATGATTCTGTTGGCGCGTTCGCATGAATTCCCGAACGGTTCGGTCCGCCACGGCTATGAACTCGTCGCTCCGCTCGATGGCGATGGGAAAATCGATCTTGAAGCATGGAAGGCGCATCGCGCCGAATGCATCGTTCGCCGGTTCTGGGGTGATGAAGATGAAGAGCATGGCGTGTTACGCCATCGGCAAGGCGGCTCCGGCGGCGCTACTTGGATCTTTGACTATGACGAGAGCGCGCCGGACGATGATGAGGCGGGTTATCGTCTTGGCGATCACGTTTGGACATTGGGGGAATATGTTTCGATCAAGAATGAGGACGGCGTGATGCATACATTTCGCGTCGCCTCTGTTGATCCGGCCTAAATGTGTTTCAAAAGAAGCCGAGAGACCGCAATAAAAAAACCCGCCTCGTGAGAGGCGGGTTTTCTATGAAGAGCTGATCGTGTGATCAGAACTTGTACGAAACGCCGGCCGTGATCGTGTTGACCTGAGCCGAGTTCTTGACGGCACCCTGCGCGGCAGAAGCGCCAGCGATCGTCTTCGTGCCGTAATCCGCATAGCGGTATTCGACCTTGCCGATCCAGTTGTTGGTGAAGGCATATTCAGCACCAGCGCCGACCGTGAAGCCCGCGCGCGTGGCCGAAGAAGCTACCGTCAGGCCGCCGAGGTTCGTCGTGCCCGAGAGGGTGGTTTCAGGAGCAGCGATCGCGACACCAGCGGTTACGAAGAGAAGAGCGCGGTCGATCGCGTAACCGGCGCGAGCGCGAATCGAGCCCTGCCAGCCGAGTTCGTTCTTGAGCGTACCCGTTGCGCCGCCCGTACCGGCCCAAGCCGTGCGGGTCGAAACGCCATTGTACCAAAGATCGGCTTCAGCGCCGATCACGGCTGCGCCCATCTGGTAGTTGTAGCCGGCGTGGATACCGCCGACGACGCCCGACGAATTGAACGACTTCGAGCCATAGTTGACGCCATTGTACCAAACCGCGTCCTTGGCGTAGCCGAAGGAGCCGCCGAGGTCAGCACCGACGTAGAAACCCGTCCATGTGAACGCCGGGACGACCATGGGAGCAACCGGAGCAACCTTGCGCGACGGAAGGTCGGCAGCGAGGGCCGAAGTGGCGGAGATGATGAGAGCGCCGGCAGCGACGCGAGCGATAGAAGAAATAGACACTGCAGAACCTCCTGCTGGAATGCGTGTGTGATGATCCTTTGACTTGAACGAAGGCATTTGTGAAGAGATTTCTATGGCAAATAATTTCTTTATGGCCCCGATTTGAGGTTATCGGCAAATAGAATAAGGCTAAACATATCTAATACTTTGCAGAAAATTACGGTTATCAATGCCTTAATTATAATTTAATTAAAGGCAAAAATGAGGCATTTAAATAAATACGCTCAGTAAACCAACATAAGCTTAATATAAAACGAGTATTTACTTTTCAGAAAGCGGCTTCCGTTCGGTATTATTGCCGGAGGATAATAAGCGAAGCTCGGTTCAATGCCGCCAAGCAAGTAAATGAGGCTTCAATGCACAGTCTTCAAATGGGGTCGATAGCCCGCAATAGGCGGCAGACTGTTGCTCGTTTACATCAGATTAAGAGGGGTTCGGGAGTTGAAACAGTCGCTTGACGGCGAAATAGACACCGAATTCGGCCAGCGGCACGATTGTGTCTCCTGCCACCATGACAAGAAAATAGGGCAGGTGCTGTCCGATGGCGTCCTCTGTGACCGATAGGCCGATGAGGTGCATGCCGGCATTGATGACGGCATAGGACGCGATGAATAGAAACAGGATCGTTGCGTCGCTACGCAGTGGCGATCCTCTCGACGGAAACAGTCCCAAACAGCAAAAAAGCATAAGGGCAAGAGGGGCCGATGTCGCCGAGGAAATCCCTCGCCAGAGCATTTGGGGTTCAACGGGCATGAACTGCAGCATGACGAGCATCGAACCCACAAACAGCCCAATCGCGGCACTTGGTCCTGCATAAAGTGTAGCCACAACGCGAACCAGCGCTGGAATGAAAATCAGCGCGGCGAAATCGGTTCCCGGAATGCCGGGGATAGCCAATTGCATCTGAAAAGCTATGAAGTAGACGAGCGCGATCGCTAATTGCAAAGCGAGTTGGCGCGCAATCTTCTCAGATCGTTTCATGGCTATTTGGTTATTGCTATTTGGCGAGAGCGGATGATGGCGGGATCGCGCACGCCTCACGATATTCTTCGACAATGCGCGCGATGATCGTCTCAACAGGTTCGACGGCATGGAGTGTAGCCACGCCATGCCCCGCGCTCCACAGATCGCGCCAGACTTTCGCGCTCGCATCGCCAAGCGCCGTCAGATCGGGCGTTTTTGGCGGCAATGTCGCAACGTCGATGCCCCATTTATCGAGGGATGGCTTGAGAAAATTGCAACCGATGCCCGACAAACGGTCCGTGTAGATCAGATCGTCGAAATCGGATTCGACCAGCAGCGTCTTGTATTCGTCCGATGCGTTCGATTCGGGCGTCGCGATGAAGCGCGTGCCCATATAGCTCAGATCTGCACCGAGCATTTCCGCGGCGCGGATCTGATAGCCATCATTGATGCCGCCACCGAGCACCAGGCAACCGTCCCAGAATTCGCGTATCTCGCGCACCAGCGAAAATGCGCTTTGCTGTGAGGCGTGTCCACCTGCGCCGCCGCCGATGCAGATGAGCCCGTCCACACCCGATTCCGCTGCCTTGCGCGCATGTTTGGCGTTCGCCACATCGCAGAACACGATCCCGCCATAGGCATGAACCGCTTCCACGACCGGGCCTGGATGCCCAAGCGAGGTGATCACAAACGGGATCTTGTGCTTCACGACGATCTCAAGATCGGGGGCAAAACGCGGATTTGTGCGGTGGACGATCAGATTGACCCCGAGCGGCCCGACTGGCTTGCCGGGGTTAGCAGCGGCATAGGCCGCAAGATCGTCCTGCAGCAGCGTTAGCCAGCGGTCGAATTCGGCACTCGGACGCGCATTGACATGCGGGAATGTGCCGACCACGCCGGCTTTGCAGAGCGCAGCAACGAGCGGCGGGAACGACACCAAAAACATCGGGGAACCGATGATGGGGGCGCGCAGGCGGCCTTTGAAAATGTCGGGCATGCGGGGGGAGGTCATCTTGGCCGGGTCCTGAGCAGAGGTTTATTGCAGGCTAGCAGAAGCGTCTGCGCTGGGAAGGGCAGGTGGCAAAACTTTTGACCTCCGCGATTGGACGCTTAATCTGACCCGAAAAGAAAAAGGGGAGACGCCTTATGCCGGAGCAGGACGCCGCCATCGCGCGCGCGGGGCGCATGACCGTCTATGAACTGTTTCGCTCCCGCGCCCAGATGACCCCTGAGGCGATCGCGATCGATGCGCCGGACCGAATGTTGAGCTACAGCGCCTTGGATGCCGAGGTTCGCCGCGTGGCGGGAGCGCTTCGAGTGCGTGGGCTGCTGCGGGGCGACCGCATCGCGCTTCTGTCGGAAAACCGCGCGGAATATGTCGTGCTCGAGATGGCGGCAGCGATGCTGGGCCTCATCGTGGCCTGCCAGAATTGGCGGCTCGCGCCGGACGAACTGACCCATTGCGTCAATCTCGTTGCGCCGAAGCTTCTGGTCACATCCGCCCGATTTACGTCGCTCGCTGAGCAATGCGATTTCGCAAGCCTTCCGCGCTTGACGCTCGAAGAACACTACGCGGCCCTTGCAGCGCACGCCGAAACCGAAGCCGATCCCGCGGTCGATCCCGAGGATGGGCTTGTCATTCTCTACACGAGCGGAACCACCGGCCTGCCGAAAGGAGCACTGATCAGCCAGCGCGCCGAGATCGCGCGTATGGCCGCGATGCGGCTCGACATTCGCGCCGACGAAGGCGATGCCTCGCTCGCTTGGGCGCCGATGTTCCATATGGGTTCTACCGATCAGATGCTCGGTGCGTTGATGTCGGGCGCGCCTGTGATTGTGTGCGACGGCCCGGATGCCGAACGCATTGTGAAAAAATCCGCGGAATACAAACTTGCTTGGTATTTGCTGATGCCTGGCATGATGGAGCCGGTGATCGCCGAATACAAACGCACGGGCCTCCGGCCCAAGGGTGCGCGTGCTGTGGGTGCCATGGCGGATCTCGTGCCGCTTGTGCAGATTGCCGAAATTACGACGCTGACCGGCGCGCCCTTCTACAACACGTTCGGCGCAACGGAGACCGGCCTGCCCCCCTGTTCCTCAGGCTTAATCCCGCCCGGCACGATCCCGCAAAGCCTGTCGAAGCGCCAGTCGTCGCTTTGCACAATCAGGCTCGTCGATGCAGATGGCAATACCGTCCCCGATGGTGAGCCGGGCGAAATGGCGATCCGCGGACCGACTGTTTTCTCCGGCTATTGGAATGCAACTGAAACGAATGCGCGCGATTTCAAGGATGGCTGGTTTCGGATGGGCGATCTCTTCCGCCGCAATACCGATGGCTCCTACGATTTCGTCGATCGCGCAAAGTACATGATCAAATCAGGCGGGGAGAACATCTACCCAGCGGAAATCGAGCGGGTCTTGCTCGCCGACCCGCGCGTGGCCGACGCTGCCATCGTGCGCAAGAAAGACCCCAAATGGGGCGAGGTTCCCGTTGCTTTCATCGCAGCACGTGATGAGACGTTGACGGCGGCCGACATCGAGGTGCTCTGTCGGGCAAAGCTCGCTGGCTACAAACGGCCCAAGGAAGTCCGTTTCATCGCGTTCGAGGCGTTTCCGCGCTCCACGACAGGGAAAATCCAGCGCCATGCCATGGAAGCCTGGCTGATAGCCTGAACGCGTCGAGCCCGAACATGCCGGAGGGCTTGGGCAAGAACCTCCCCAACGAGCAAGGACAGTGGATTAGTGCGGCGAGACTGGTCTACAATCGTTTTAAGCCGGGCCGACCGGTGGGAGAAAAGGGCGGGTCAACCCCGCTGAGTGGAGGAAGACATGGACAAATTTGAACTGTCGCGTCGCGGCTTCATGCAAGGCGCTGCCGGTCTCGCCGCGTTCGGCTCGACGGGCGCGTTCGCCCAATTGGCGCTGCCGAAGGAAGCGGTGGCGATTAACATCGTCGACGTCGCGGGCAATCTCGCGCTGACCCAGAAGGCTTTCGAAGCCTACCGCAAGGCCAAACCGAATCTCGTTTCGCGCTTCACCTTCACGAAGGCGCCCGCGCCCGAATTGCCGGGCAAGATCAAAGCACAGCAGGATGCCAATCGCGTCGACATTGATCTCGTTCTGACAGGCACCGATGCGCTCGCCGCCGGTATCGAGCAGAAATTGTGGCTCGATATTGTCGGCCAGTACGGCAAGAACTTGCCTGATCTGAATTCGATCTATCTCAAAGGCGCTGCGATGATGCAGACGCTGGCGAGAGGGCAGGGCGTCGTCGTCGCTTATTATCCTTCCGGCCCGCTGCTCGAATACATGCCGGACAAGGTGAAGAACCCGCCGACCACAGCCGAAGAATTGTTGGCTTGGGCCAAGGCCAATCCAAATAAATTCCTCTATGCGCGCCCCGCCAATTCCGGCCCGGGCCGTACCTTCATCATGGGTTTGCCCTACATCCTCGGTGATTCCAATCCAAAGGATCCGATCAAAGGTTGGGACAAGACTTGGGCCTATTTGAAGGAGCTCGGTCAGTACATCGAGAATTATCCGACCGGCACCGGCGTGACGATGAAGGAACTCGGCGAAGGCACGCGTCACATGATCGTGTCGACGACGGGCTGGGACATCAATCCGCGCGTTCTCGGTGTCGTGCCGAAGGAAGCCAAGATCGCCACGCTGAAGAATTTCCGTTGGGTGATCGACGCCCATTACATGGTCGTGCCGAAGGGTGTTGCGCCTGAGAAGGTCGCCGTCCTCGTCGACATGATGAACTTCATGCTGACCAAGGAAGCCCAAGCTTATACATATGATGAGGGCTATTTCTATCCGGGTCCGGCGGTGAAGGATGTACCGTTGTCGATGGCCCCTCCGGAAAGCCAACAAGCGATCAAGGATTTCGGTCGCCCCGAATATGACAAGCTGATCGCCGAAGTGCCGCTCGAATTGCCGCTCGAGCCGGACCAGATGGTGCTCGCCTTCCGCAAATGGGACGAGGAAATCGGATCCAAGAGGAAGTGATTTCGTCGCACGATTTTTGAAGACGACAACGCCCGCTGGTAACAGCGGGCGTTTTATTTATATGCGCTGAAAAGTCATCCATACAACAATTGAAGCCTTGCTCACCCTTTGCCTATAGCCGCGAACTGCTTACAAAGGGAGTTGCGGGCCTAACGGGCAGGGCGATGCAGCGTACGATCAATAAGTGCGATCAGGTGAAGTGTATTCCCGGGAGGGTGGCGTGAACGAAGCCTTCATTTGCGATGCTGTAAGAACCCCAATCGGCCGCTATGGCGGCGTGCTGGCGAGCGTGCGGGCCGATGATTTGGCCGCCATTCCTCTGTCAGGTCTGATGCAGCGTAATCCGGCTGTTGATTGGTCCAAGGTCGACGATGTCATTTATGGCTGCGCCAACCAAGCAGGCGAAGACAACCGCAATGTCGGCCGCATGGCGATCCTTTTGTCGGGTCTTCCGGTTTCCGTGCCGGGCACGACTGTTAATCGCCTGTGCGGCTCGGGCATGGATGCTGTCGGCATGGCGGCACGCGCGATCCGCGCGGGTGATTGCGATATGGTGATTGCCGGTGGCGTCGAGAGCATGACACGCGCACCTTTCGTGATGCCGAAGGCAGACGCCGCTTATTCGCGCTCCCATGCCGTGTATGACACGACGATTGGGTGGCGCTTTCCGAATCCGAAATTGAAATCCGCTTACGGCAATCATTCCATGCCAGAGACGGCGGACAATGTTGCCGAACAATTCAACGTAAGCCGCACCGATCAGGATGCGTTTGCGTTGCGCAGCCAAGCGCGCTGGGCCGCTGCGCATGCATCAGGCCATTTCCGCGACGAAATCATCCCTGTTATCATCCCGCAGACAAAGGGTGATCCTATCATCGTCGATGCGGACGAGCATCCGCGGCCGGAGACGACGCCGGAGCAATTGGCGAAATTGCGCGGTGTGAATGGTCCCGCTCTGAGTGTAACGGCCGGCAATGCGTCCGGCGTCAATGATGGTGCGGCGGCCATGATCGTCGCATCCGAAGCAGTTGCGCGCGCAAACGGCCTCGTGCCGCGCGCTCGTGTCGTCGCGATGGCGGCCGCTGGCATCGAGCCGCGCATCATGGGCGTTGGCCCCACGCCTGCGATACGCAAAGTGCTGGCGCGTGCTGGCCTCAGCCTTCATGAGATGGATCTGATCGAACTCAACGAAGCCTTTGCGGCGCAAGCTCTCGCCGTGTTGCGCGAGCTCGGCCTGCCCGATGATGCAGCGCATGTGAACCCGAACGGTGGTGCCATTGCGATCGGCCATCCGCTCGGCATGAGCGGGGCACGGCTCGTCGCAACCGCTGTCAATGAACTGCAAAGAAGGGGCGGTCGCTACGGATTGTGCACCATGTGTGTTGGCGTTGGCCAAGGCATTGCACTCATCATCGAGCGTGTCTGACTGGAAGAACCCTGATGTTGGCACAGCGTGTTCGCGCAGGCTCTCTGCGACACTGATCTGGAAATCCGATTATGGCCGTGTCCATTCGCCGTGAGGGTGATCTTGCCATCGTCACCATCGACAATCCGCCGGTCAATGCGCTGTCACGCGCCGTCAGGCAAGGACTGTTCGATGCTGTCACGATATTGGACAACGATGTATCCGTGTCGGGTGTATTACTCGTTTGTGCCGGGCGTACCTTTATCGCAGGCGCTGACGTCAATGAGTTTAGCAAGCCGCCCTTGGAACCGCATTTGCGCGATGTCGTGGCCGCGATTGAGTCAGCCAAAACGCCTTGGGTTGCCGTCATTCATGGCACGGCATTGGGTGGCGGATTCGAGATCGCGATGGGCTGCCGTTTTCGCGTCGCGCTCAAGGATGCCAAGATCGGTTTTCCGGAAGTGACGCTGGGCCTCATTCCGGGTGCGGGCGGAACCGTACGCACGCCGCGTTTGGCCGGTGTGGTCAACGCGGTTACACTGGTGACCACGGGCAGGGCGATTGGCGCTACACAAGCGCTTGCCATGGGGCTGATTGATGCGGTGGTTGCGGGCGATCTTCTGTTGTCCGCAGCAGCCTTTGCCCACACGGTACTTGCTGAAGAATGGCCGCTTCCTGCGCGCACGCGTCCCGTGCTGGCACCGACAGATGATGATTGGGTCGCTATCGAACAAGCTGTGCGGAAGGCAGCACGCGGGGAGGATGCACCTTTACGCGCACTCGCCTCGATCCGCTTCGCATGCACCACAGATTTTGATTCAGCCTTGGCGTTCGAGCGCGACATGTTTCTGGCACTGCGCGGATCACCGCAAGCGGCCGCTCTGCGGGCAGTCTTTTTTGCTGAGCGCACCGCTCCGCGCCCGCCGGAATTAGCAGGTATTGAACCGCGTAGCGTGAAGAGCGTGGCCGTGATTGGGGGCGGTTTATTGGGCGCGGAAATAGTGGCTGCTCTCCGCGATGGCGGATTCCCCGTTATTTTGATCGAACATGACCAAGCGGCGCTCGATCGCAGCTTTGCCGACGTCAAAGCAATTGTCGATGAGGCCGCTCAAGGCGGAAGCCTTACCGCAGATAGCGCTGATGAACGAATTGCCGGCATAAGCACCAATCTTGACTACGATACGCTTACGAACACGGATTTCGTGATTGAGGCTGTTGCAGAAGATCTTGATGTCAAACGAAGCATTATCAGCCGTCTTACTGATGTTTGTCGGCCCGATACCATTCTGGCAACGACTTCGACCTCTCTCGATCCGCGCATGATTGCGGAGAATCTTGCGCACAAGGACCGCTTTATCGGGCTACATTTTTTTAGACCTGCGCAGCTGACCAAGCTACTCGAGGTCGTGCCGGTGCCTGAAACTTCGCCGCATGTCTTGGCTGCGGCTTTTGCGCTCGCGCGCAGTCTCAATAAAATTCCAGTACAGGCCGGAATAGGCGAGGGCTTCATTGGGAATCGCCTTTTGACGATCATGTATAGACAGGCCGAGCGTGTTGTTTTGGCTGGCGTCAGTCCCACCGATGTGGATAACGCCATGCGCGAGTTCGGATTTGCTATGGGCCCATTTGAAGCGCAGGATCGAATTGGTCCCGATGCGGCTGCACTTCGGCGCCGTGCGGCGCACGAAAACGATACAAACGAGAGCGGAGGTGTGCCGCAGCAGGCGTTGAATCAGAATGATATCGTTCGCGCCCTTTTGTTTCCGGTGGTCAATGAAGGGAGCAAGATTCTTGCCGAAGACGTCGCCAAACGCGCTACCGATATCGACCTTGTTGCAATTCATGCATGTGGATTTCCACGGCGTTGTGGCGGCCCAATGCATTTCGCAACGGCCCATGGATTAAAAGCGGTCGTAAACGAACTTGATCGGATTCACGCAATGGGTTTGGCTGCTCCACCCTGCGGTATGCTCCGCCGTGCAGCTTCGGAAGGGGATTGGCCGGCGGCCGGTTCTTGATAAAGACAGATGGATCAGCTGCCAGAATACTCTTCCTCAACCTTTTCGAATCCGTGCAAGGCCATAGGTGGGTTTTTGGTCGTTGGTGGCTGAAACAGTCCCTCATGGGCTGGCAGTGTCGTGCAATCGCGGTGGATCAATTTGCAGTAAAGGTGGTTATCCCTTTGGCCACGGGACTTACCTTTATCTGCCGAGCGATTCTTCAGGCTCTGTGTGCACCGCGGCCCGTGACTGACAAAGTGCTGCCTCGGTCCAGACATCTGACTTCGCGATTGAGCCGCAGAACACCCCAGCGCCTCGTTTAAAATACAAAAATATCATGCGTATCAGTATGTTAGACGAGGTAAGAGGGCTTGAACTGGCGGCAGTGAAAGCATAAGCTCAACGCAAGGATGCCCTCAACAAGAGGCGTCGCAAGTCCAACTAGGGAGAGATAAAATGCTCAATAGACGCACGTTTCTGAAAGTCACTGCTACGGCAGTCGGTGCCGGCGCAGTCGTATCAGTAAGTGGTGAGAGCGCGAAAGCTCAGGGGGTGACGTTGCGGATGTCATCTCCCATCACGCCGACAGATCAGCGTTCGATCGCTTTGGAAGAAGTGTTTGCGCCAGCGATCAAAGGTTTCGCTACTTATCAGCCTCATTATAACGGAACACTCTTTAAGCAGGGTACAGAGCTTGAAGCGATTGCCCGTGGCAATCTCGAAATGTCGATTGCTTCAGCTCAGGAACTGGCCCAACTCATTCCCGGTTGGTCGATCTTTACAGCCGGATATCTGCTCCGCGATGCCGATCATCAGAAGAAGGTCTTCCAGAGCAATATCATGGATGACCTCAAGAAGCAGACCGAAGACAAGCTCGGTGTGAAGCTGCTCACCGTTATGTATCTCGGCCGCCGCCAAATCAATCTGCGCGGCGACAAAGAGATTAAAACGCCTGCCGATATGGCAGGTGTGAAGCTCCGTATGCCGAACTCGGAAGCGTGGCTTTTCCTCGGCACAGCGCTTGGCGCCAACCCCGTCCCTGTTGCCTTCCCAGAAGTCTACACCGCTTTGCAGACGGGTGCGATCGATGGGCAGGACAATCCGCTGCCTACCAACCGCGATTCAAAATTCTTCGAAGTTACAAAGCAGATTGTTCTGACAAGCCATCTCGTCGATCAGAACTACATCGCTTTTTCAAAGAAGGTCTGGGACAAGTTTACGAAAGAGCAACAGGCGACCTTGCAGAAGGCCGCGGATGATGCGGCGGAAGTCGCTCGTCAACGCCAACTCAAGCTCGAAGACGAGCTTGTGGCCTTCTTCAAGGAGAAGGGTCTCAAGGTTTACACACCCGACGTAGAAGCCTTTCGAAAGAAAGTTCAAGCTGATTACCTTGCCTCGAAGTTTGCAAAGGATTGGCCGGCTGGAATGATCGAAAAAATCAACGCAGTCCGTTGATGCGTTGGGTGAGCGACGATCAAAGTCGCTCACCCTTTTCTATGCTTCTGAGAAGAGCATTTCCAATGCAGAATATTAAATCGTGGCTAAATGCACGCGCGGGCGATATTTGCTCGCTGCTTCTTGGGTTTATGTTTGTTACTTTTATTGTCCAGATAACATTTCGATATGTTCTTAATCTGCCTCTTGCTTGGACGTTGGAGCTTTGTTCAACCTTATGGCTTTGGACAGTGTTTTGGGGGGCGACCTTCGTCATTAGAGATGAAGATCATGTCCGCTTCGATATCGTTTATCGTGCCCAAAATGAAAAAGGGCGTCGGATTTTGGCATTCTTAAGCTGTGTTGCGATCGTGCTCGGTTTTGCCGTATCGCTGCCTGCAACTGTGAGTTATGTCGAATTCTACAAGATTAAGAAAAGCGTCACGCTGGGTATACCGTTGGATATTGTATTCAGCGTCTATCTCATTTTTGCGGTTGGTATGATCTATCAATACACAGTGCGCTGCTGGCGGATCGTTTCGGGTCAATCGTTTGAGGGGCAATCCTTCTATTCCACGCCGATGACCAAAGAAGATGTTGTGGCTGCTGGGGAAGGGCACGGCGCATGAGCCTCGCACTAAGTCTTTGTCTTCTGACAATCATTTTTCTGGCAACGATCGGCGCACCAATCTCCCTGGCGATGATTGTTTCTGCTGTTGTCTATCTTGCGGTCAAAGGCCAAGACCTCGCGATTGCCGGCGAGCAGATCATTCAAGGCCTGTATGATGGGTTTGTCCTGCTTGCAATTCCTCTTTTTATTGTTGCCGCCAATTTTATGAATGCAGGTACTATTTCAGATCGGCTCACTCAATTTTGCCTTGCGCTTGTGGGTCGCATGAAAGGCGGGCTTGGTCACGTTAATGTCGTGACGAGTGTGATCTTTGCAGGCATGTCCGGCTCTGCCGTTGCTGACGCCGTTGGGCTTGGCAAGGTCTCGATTGACATGATGGTGAAGGATAATCGCTACACTCCAGGATATGCAGCTGCGATTACAGCAGCAACAGCCGTGATCGGGCCAATCATTCCACCATCGATTCCTATGGTGCTTTACGCCTTGGTGTCCGATGCCTCGGTTGGGTATCTCTTTATGGGCGGTATCGTTCCGGGGCTGCTCATGTCGGCTGCCATGATGGCGCTCAATTCTTATGTTGCGCACAAACAAAACATACCGCTCGAGGAGCCGGTGCCGCTCCGCGAAATTCCGAGCGTTACTTTTCGTGCTCTCCCCGCTTTGCTGATGCCGGTCATTTTGTTGGGTGGAATCTACAGCGGAGCGACTACACCGACGGAGGCTGCCGCGGTTGCGGCTGCTTATGCGTTCATCGTCGCCGCTGTATTCTATCGTGCCTTATCATTGAGAAGCATTGTTGAAGTCATGCGTGAGAGCTCGCGCTCATCGGCCTCTGTCGGGCTGGTGATTGGAGCGGCGATGATCTTCAACTACATCGTGGCCAGCGAGAATATTCCAGCCGATGTATCGCACGCATTGAAGGGTTTGGAGATATCGCCACTGGCCTTCATGTTGGCTGTGAACCTCTTATTCTTGATACTTGGCTGCCTGCTTGATGCGTCAACGATCATCCTCGTTATCATTCCAATTCTTATTCCAACGTGCAAAGCACTTGGTATTGACCTCGTGTGGTTTGGCGTTGTTTCAGTCGTCAACTGCATGATTGGCTTGATTACACCGCCCTATGGAATCTTACTGTTCGTGATCAATGCGACGACAGGCATTCCTTTGCGTGTGATTATTTCTGATATCTGGCCATGGGTCGCCGTGCTGGTGGTTTGCCTCGTTCTGATGATTATCTTTCCAGATATTGTTCTGTGGCTTCCGAAGATGTTTGGTTATGTACCGAATAGCTAAGTGAATAGTCTAAGCCCCAGAGTGTATACACGCTCAGTATGCGCCTTTTGCGTCAGGATTGTGCCATGGATCGGTATCTCGAAGGGCAATCAGCCATTGTTACGGGCGGTATGCGTGGTATCGGATTGGCGATTGCGGCACATCTTCAGCAGCGTGGAGCGCGTGTTTCCGTTTGGGACTACGATGTCAGGCAGGATGCCATTGAAAAGCGCGGCTTCATCCCTGACCAAGTGATTGAGGTGGACGTTTCGCAGTTTGATGGCGTTCAGAAAGCATTTTCCGAGACGCTGAGATCGTTCGGGACTGTCGATATTCTGGTCAATAATGCCGGCATTAATGGGCCCATCGCATTGTCATGGGATTACCCGTTAGAGATGTGGGATCGGGTCATTGCGATCGATCTGTCTTCAGTTTTCTACTGCTCGAAGGTCGTCATTCCGCACATGAAAAGCAGAGGCTATGGACGGATCATCAACATCTCATCAATCGCCGCCAAAGAAGGCGTTCCGTCCATTGCCCCGTATTCAGCAGCGAAGGGCGGTGTGATTGCGTTGACGAAGGCTATTGCAAAGGAACTTGCTCTTGATGGAATAACGGTCAATGCGGTTGCGCCCGCAATGGTAGAAACGGATTTGATGATGCAAATGACACCCGAGCATATCGCGTCAATGAAGGCTAAAATTCCAATGGGCCGTCTTCTGCAGATGGATGAAGTTGGTGCATTAGTCTCTTGGATCGCAGGGCCGGATTGTTCTTTTACTACGGGCTTTACATTCGACGTTACCGGGGGGCGAGCAACTTATTGACGGACATTCGCACCACGAATCTCAAGGCATTCGATTTGCGATCGAAAAAAGCCGAGAGCTGGAAATCGGTATCGAAGAGGGGGGATAAGGGGCTGCGAGATCAATGAAAGATCACTTTCAATGCGTTTTCAACGATCTTGATTCGAGTTGCCTTTCAAGCGCTCCTGAAAAAAACTGCCCCGAGAAAGTCAATTGACTCAAGCGGATGAAAAATACCGAAGGGCGACAGCTTTCGCTACCTAAAACCGTTAAGCATCCTCATCGCATCGGGATTGATGCCAATGCCGGTAAGGTCAACGCCAAGCTCAAACCGTCATCAATCAATGGCCCACACAATATAACCAGATGAGGTTGCATCAGGCCCTACCCATATGCCCGCCAGCACCTGAAACAATCATATAAAACCATCAGATCAATGGGGCATTACAGCGGGCTGGACATTCAAATATTAATTTGGTCGAAATTATTTGACACGCATAAAAAATGTCACGAATGAAGCTAACAATCTTCAACTGTTGAGAAAAAAGCGCTATTTTTGACTGTCATATTAACAAGGAACAAGTCCTGTCTTATTCTTCATCCGCTTGTTAAGCTTTTGTCCATTTATAATACTTGGCTTAAAAATGCACGGGTTCGATCATTTTGGGCTGCTTTGAAAATATCGGTTGGCGTGCCGGATTCAACAATCATTCCGCCATCCGTGAAGTAGACATGGTCGGCAACTTCTGACGCAAATCCCATCTCATGGGTAACAAGAATACATGTCATACCTTCCGCTGCCAGATCTCGGATCGTGAAGAGAACTTCCTTTTTAGTTTCTGGGTCGAGCGCCGCCGTGACCTCGTCAAAGAGCATGACTAGAGGGTTCATCGCGAGTGAGCGCGCAATAGCTACACGCTGCTGCTGGCCGCCCGATAATTCACCTGGATAGGCATCTGCCTTCTCCGACAATTTCACCTTCGCGAGGAGCTGACGGGCCCGCTCATACGATTCCTCTTTCGGCCTGCCGAGGACATTTATCGGTGCCATTGCAATGTTCTGTATCGCGGTTTTGTGGGGAAAGAGATTGTATTGTTGAAAGACGATCCCGACCTTACGGCGCAAGGCGAGCTTATCGAGGTTCGGATCGTTAACCTGAATTCCGTCGACGATGATCGAGCCTCTCGAAACTGGAACGAGCGCGTTGATACAGCGTAGCAAAGTCGATTTGCCAGACCCTGATGGCCCGATGATGCAGGCGCATTCGCCCTTTGTGATCTTCATCGAAATATCACGCAACACCACGGTGTTGTGGAAGGATTTTTCGACGTGATCGATTTCGATCAGCGGCTGACCAAGCATAGTGGTGTTCCTAAAACTTGACCGCTACGCGGCGTTCGAGCGATTGGGTCAGACGGGCGATGGGATAGCAATAGGCAAAGAACATTAAGAGCAGCATCGTGTAGAACGGCAGGTAAAGATCGAGACGTCCTTCGGCAACGAGGGCAGCTTTCGTGAGCGTCATCGAGTCTTGAATGCCGACAACCGATATCAGTGTTGTTGCCATGGTCAGGATGGCGTAAAGATTCATCCAGGGCGGAATCATCCGCTTGAAGGCTTGCGGCAGAATGATTTGCCACAAAATCTGCCGCCGCGAAAAGGCCAAGCTCTCAGCCGATTCCCATTGGCTAAACGGAATGGATTTGATGCCGCCGCGCACAATTTCCGCGACATTGGCCATAACGGGCAGCGCTAGGCCGATGATTGCCTTGAACCATGCAGGCAAGGGAAGCGTGAGGCTGCCGAGTTTCAGCTCGAATGGCAAAAGAAACATGACGAAGAATAAGAGCACGAGCCAAGGCGAATTCCGGAAAAATTGAGTTAGGAACCAGCTGATCTTGGCGATTGGACGGGAGGGCGAAATCTGGCCGAGTCCGAGAAGAACGCCGCTCAAAGTTCCAATCGCCATTGACGCGATGCTCACCGCAATATTGAACAGAAAACCACCGCCGATGAGCGGAGCCCACTTCAGCAATACGTCGAGAATGGAAGGCTGCGGCTGCGTAGCTCCGGCGGATAGAGCGGCGCTGATCCCGCAGGACAGAATGAAGCCGCCCACGAGAATGATAGCAAGCGCGCGTGATTGAACGAACGTAGTGAAGGCAGGCAACGGCTCGAGTGCCGGGCGCGTTGGCGTGAGTAGAACCGGGAGCGAGTTTGGGGGTAGCGCTTTCATGCGATGTACCCTGGAATACGTAAGGATCGTTCCCAACGCTGCATCAAGCCCACCAGTACAGCGACCAGTGCCACATAGGTGATGAGCAGAAGCACCATCATTTCGCGCACGTTCATCGCTTCCGACCAGATCTGTGCGGACGCGTAAAGGAGCTCCGGCACCCCAATAGCGTAGGCGAGTGTCGTCGTCTTCACCAGATTGACGAGATTGTTACCGAGTGACGGCAAACAAATGCGAAACGCAATCGGAACGACGACAATACGGTAGATCTGGAACCGCGTGTAACCGAGTGATTCGGCAGCTTCCGTCATCGCTGTTGGAACCGCTTCGATGCCAGAGCGGAAAATTTCGATATTGAAGGCGCCGGCGAACAGCGAAAAAGAAATGATTGCCCAGCCGAGATTGTTGATGATTGGCGCCTGTGCACCGAACTGGTCAGTCAAGGTCGGCAACAATGAGCTGACCGCATAGTAGAAAAATGCGAGTTGTACGAGGGGCGGCGTATTACGGAAAAACTGCACGAACATCGCTGTGCCAATCCGTGCAGCACGCAAGCGCGAACCTTGTAGCCACGCACCGATCAATCCCACCATAATGCTAAGGAAAATGCAGGCAAGGGACAAAAAAATGGTAGTCTGCAGGCCCTTGAGAAAAAGCGTTTGATCGTAGTTATCAAAAAAGACGCTGTAATTCAGGCCGTGGGTGCTCGACAGCCATTTAAACCAGCGTGCGATCGGTTCCATCATGGAAAGAGAGCCAAAGCGTCAGAGAAGAGTGAAGGCAGGGTTCCTGAGAACCCTGCCCGAATTTGGCGCTCAATTGCCTTTCAGCTTTTTGTTCGTTTCGATCAGATATGGGCTCTGCTTGATGCCCCACTTCTTTTCGAGTTCAAGCAGATAGCCTGATTTGTGCCAATCAACCGACATGTCCTTAACTAACTGGCCGAAGGGGCCGTTGAGGTCAGCAAGGCGTACACCGATGGCCCACAATTGCGGATCTTCAGAATTCAACGGCATCTCATAATTTGCCCATTTCGGATCGCCGCCCGAAAGTGTTGAAACGATGAGCGTGTCATCGAACAAGAAGGCAATGCAATTGCCGCCCTGCAAAGCGTTGAGGGCGTCCGGAACAGCCGGGTAAACAACCAATTCCGGGCTATACATTTCTGTCACGCGGCGATTGTAGTAAGCGCCTTGAACGGCGCAAACTTTGCGACCCTTCAGGTCGCTCCAATTTTTGAGATTGGCGGATTTCGGTGACAAGATGTTCGTCGCGCCCGCGTAGTAATTTGGCTCGACCATGCCGACGACTTTGCGGCGTGCTTCGGTGTCGCCCATTGTTGCGATCACGAGATCGATGCGGCCCTGATTGAGAAATTCCATGCGGTTTGCGGCCGTCACCGGCACTAGCTCAACCTTAGAAACGCCGATCTTCTGGGCGATGGAATTAGCGAGATCGATCTCAAGACCGACAATCTTGCCCGACGGATCGAGGAAGCCCCACGGCTTATAGTCGTTTTTGATCCCGACGGTCAGCGTCCCCTTCTGCTTCACCTGGGCGAGTGTGTCCTGTGCTTGCGCCATGGACGTGCCCCACACGGTGGCGGCCGCCAGCGCGCAGGCTGAACGAATGAGAGTTTTGATGGATAATGTCATGGCCTGGTCCCCTTCTGAGCCAAGCTCAATAATGAGGGCGATCCAAGCTGCGATTTTACCGGACGCGACTTGTTTTTGCTTGAACGAGACATCAACCGGCTGGATGTGGCTTTGTGCGAAGCACAATTGAAGTGTCCTGTCCGGTGGGGTGGCGCTGGACTTCATGGCGTGGCGAGTGGCCAAAACGCTTCCGGTAAGAGCGTGAGAAATGGCTTGCATTGGTAAAACCGGATGCGATCGCGACCTCTAGGACCGAGAGGGAGGTCTGCCGGAGCAGGGTCCGGGCATGCCGAAGCCGGATCTCAGCATAATGCTCAGAGATGGTTCGGCCGAGATGGAGCTTGAACAGGCGTTCAAGCTGCCGAACTGATATGCCAGCCAGGCTGGCTAGGCCCTCGCGCGAGCGGACGTCTTCCAGCGACGTTTCCATTGTTTCGAGAACCTTGATGAGCTTCGGGTCGCGCACCGCCATGCGCTCTCGGATCGCCATCCGTTGCGGCATGTCGCCGGTGCGCACATCCGAATGGAGGAACCACTCGACAACTTCGCTTGCCAGAACATGGCCGTGATCGGCGGCGATCAGCTGATGCATCATCTCAAGACCGGCAATGCCGCCGGAGCAGGAGATACGGTTGCCGTCGATCTCATAACGATTGCGTGTGAGGCGAACGCCCGGAAATTCTTCGATGAATGCAGGCACATGCTCCCAATGGATGGTGCATCGTCGCCCTTCCAGCAGCCCGGCGCGTGCGAGAATGTACGGGCCGCCCGAAACACCGCCGATGATCGTGCCGGCATGAGCCAATTGGCGTAGCCATGAAAAGGTGCGTGAATCGGTGAAAACTGCGGGATTTCCGCCTGCACAGACCAGCAGGAGATCGAGATCCGGCGTGCGGACGAGGCCGTCATCAGCGACGATCTGCACGCCGTTGGATGCGCTCGATGGCGCGCCATCCGGCGAGAAATGTTGCCAATGGTAAAGCGGTTGTCCGGAAATGAGATTGGCCGCGCGCAGGGGTTCCATCGCGCAAGCATAAGACATCAGAGCGTAGCCCGGCACGAGCAGAATGCCGACCTTCTCGATCCGACGCGACAGACGAATTTCGGTCTTTTCGTCTCTATTTAGCAAATTCATGTCGCTCCCAGTCATATTCCTATGCCGGTCTCTGTAAAATTGACAAGAGCTTTTTCGGCGCCCGGTTCGGACACCCGCAGATGAAATACTCGATTTTCTCGCTGCTTTCGCAGGCTTTCCAAGGCAATAAGGGATGGTCGACCGCATGGCGCGATGCGCAGCCGAAGGATGAGTACGATGTCATAATCGTGGGCGGCGGTGGCCATGGCCTCGCAACTGCTCACTATTTGGCGAAGGAACATGGCCTTACCAATGTCGCCGTGCTCGAGAAGGGCTATATCGGCTCGGGGAATGTCGGCCGCAATACAACGATCATCCGCTCGAATTATCTCCTCCCAGGCAACACGCCCTTTTATGAATGGTCACTGAAGCTGTGGGAGGGCCTCGAGCAGGACATCAATTTCAACGCCATGGTCAGCCAGCGCGGCGTAATCAATCTTTTCCATTCCGACGCGCAGCGTGATGCTTTTGCGCGACGCGGCAATGCGATGCGCCTCAACGGTGTCGATTCTGAATTGCTGGATCGTGAACAGGTCCGCCAGATCGCGCCCTATCTCGACTTCGACAATGCACGCTTCCCCGTGAAGGGGGGCTTGTTGCAACCGCGCGGCGGAACTGTACGCCACGACGCTGTCGCGTGGGGTTATGCGCGTGCTGCCAGCCAGCGCGGTGTCGACATCTGCCAAAATTGCGAAGTCACGGGCGTGCGCATCGAGAACGGAAAGATCATCGGCGTCGAAACTACGAAAGGTTTCATCCGTGCGAAGAAGGTAGGTTTCGCCGCCGCCGGTAATTCCTCCCGTGTGGCCGCCATGGCGGGACTGCGCCTGCCGATCGAAAGCCATGTTTTACAGGCTTTTGTCTCGGAAGGGGTGAAGCCGCTGATCGATACCGTCATTACTTTCGGTGCCGGTCATTTCTATGTGAGCCAGTCCGACAAAGGCGGTCTTGTCTTCGGTGGCGATATCGACGGCTACAATTCGTATGCGCAGCGCGGATCCATGCCGCTTGTCGAGCATCTGATGGAAGAAGGGGTGGCGATGATCCCGATGTTGAGCCGGTTGCGCTTTTTGCGCAGCTGGGGCGGCATCATGGATATGTCGATGGACGGTTCGCCAATCATCGACAAGACGCCGATTGAAGGCCTCTATCTCAATGCCGGCTGGTGCTATGGCGGTTTCAAGGCGACGCCTGCTTCGGGCTGGTGTTTTGCCCACACGATTGCACGCGATGAGCCGCATAAGTTGAACGCTGCCTTCCGCCTTGACCGCTTCGCCACTGGCCACCTGATCGACGAGAAGGGGCAGGGGGCAACCCCGAACCTTCATTGAATTGAAAATCGGAACATCACCATGCGCCTGAATTGCCCTTATTGCGGTACGCGCTCCGTCAATGAATTCGTGCCGCTCGGTTCGGCGTCGCCCAAACGTCCGACGCTGGCCGAGCCCATCGAGCGCTGGATCGATTACGTTTATTTCCGTGACAACATCGCCGGCGAGCATGATGAATATTTCTATCATGCGATGGGCTGCCGCTCTTGGTTGATTGTGACACGCAATACGGTCACGCATGAAATTATCGGCACGAAGATAGCGCGTGAGGTGGCTGCATGACCCATGAGAGCAATCGTCTGCCGCAGGGCGGACAAATTGATCGACGCAAGCGGATTTCGTTCCGTTTCGATCGGACAAACTACACAGGGTACAAAGGTGACACGCTCGCATCAGCCCTCATCGCTAATGGTGTGAAGCTTGTCGGCCGCTCATTCAAATATCATCGCCCGCGTGGGATATTGTCGGCTGGCGCGGAGGAACCGAATGCGCTGGTGGAATTGCGCACGGGAAACCGGCGCGAACCAAATCTACGCGCGACGCAAGTCGAACTTTACGACGGCCTTGAAGCGAGCAGTCAAAATAATTGGCCTTCGTTGAAATATGATTTGCTATCGCTCAACCAATTGGCGGGCCCGCTACTCTCAGCCGGTTTCTATTACAAAACCTTCATGTGGCCGGCGAAATTCTGGGAGAAGGTTTACGAGCCTCTGATCAGGCGCGCCGCCGGTCTCGGTCGCGCTTCTGGCTTGCCCGATCCGGATATTTACGAAAAGGCCACATTGCATTGCGATGTGCTTATTGTGGGCGCAGGTGCCGCCGGTCTGGCTGCCGCCCTTACAGCCGGACGCGCTGGCGCGCGCGTCATTCTCGTCGAGCAAGACCACGTCTTGGGTGGTCGTCTGACGGATGACCTGCCGACCCAGCACCAAAGCGAAGGCCACACATGGCTCGCGGCTGCGCAAGATGAACTGCGCGCTATGCCCAATGTCGAAATCATGTCGCGCACCAGCGTGTTTTCCATCTACGATCAGAATGCCGTCGTCGCCATCGAAAAAGTCGCCGATCATTGCATTGAGCCGGCGCCTTTTTCACCGCGGCAGAGAATGTGGCGGATCTATCCGCAGCAGGTGATCGTTGCCACCGGCAGCATCGAACGGCCGATTGCGTTTGCGAATAACGACCGCCCGGGTGTGATGCTGGCCGGAGCGGTGCGGACCTATCTGCGCCGTTTCGGCACGAAGACCGGCGAGCGTATCGTGGTTTTTGCAAGCCATGACGGCGCAGCGCTGACCGTGGAGGCCTTACACGCCGCTGGTGTGACAGTCGTGGCTATTGTTGATCCGCGTGAGAATTCGTCGCCCGCGATGATTGCTGCGGCAGAACAAGCTGGTGCATCACTTTTTCGCGACAGCGCGGTGATTGCGGCGCATGGCACGGCCGACGGTGTGACGGCTGCCGAGATCACAACACAAGGCCGTACGCTGACAGTCCAATGCGATCTCATCGCGATGTCGGGCGGGTGGGATCCGGTCATACATCTTGCATCCTTCCTTGGCCAAAAGCCAAAATGGAATCCCGAGATGCAAGCCTTTGCCGCCATCAACCTGCCAAAAGGTATGCAGGTGGCCGGTGCCGCAGCGGGCCATTTCTCAAGTGAAACGGCTGCACGGTCTGGCGCTGATGCAGCGTCGCACGCATTACAGGCGCTCGGCATGGCGGGTTCTCAGCCCGCTATTCCCGGCTGGCAGGGTGAACCGGTGCAGGGCAGCCTCTATTTCGTCGCTCCTTCACGTAGCGGAAAATCCTTCGTCGATTTCCAAAACGATGTGACGGTTGACGATATCACCCTCGCACAGCGCGAAGGCTATACATCGGTCGAGCACACAAAACGCTACACGACGCTCGGGATGGCCACGGATCAGGGCAAGACGGCCAATGTCGTTGCAGCGGGATTAATCGCGGAAATCCGCGGCGTGCCGCTGGCGCAAGGCGCCGTCACTACCTTCCGCCCACCTTATACGGCGGTAACGATCGGAACCGTTGCAGGCCGTGCGACCGGCAAGCATTTCCGTCCGACACGCTATTCGCCTTTGCACGCATGGTGCGTTCAAATGGGTGCTGTCTTTGTCGAGGCGGGCCCGTGGCTACGCGCGCAATATTATCCGCAACGTGCCGGCGAAAGCTGGTTCGATGCAGCCCTGCGCGAAGCGAGACAAGTACGCCAAAGCGTAGGCCTGTGCGATGTATCGACCTTTGGCAAGATCGATGTACAGGGGCCCGACGCCGCGCGTTTCCTCGATTTCGTCTATGCCAATACGATGTCGACATTGCCGGTTGGCAAGGCCCGCTATGGTGTGATGCTGCGCGAGGACGGATTTGTGCTGGACGACGGAACTGTCTCTCGCCTTGGCGCCGATCATTTTCTCGTAACCACCACAACGGCCAATGCGGGCCGCGTGATGCAGCATCTCGAATTCTGTGCGCAAATTCATTGTCCGGATTACGACTTTGCAATGAGTTCGGTCTCCGACCAATGGGCGCAGATCGCGATTGCGGGTCCACATGCCCGCGACGTGCTCCGTACGATTGTCGACGATTTCGACCTTTCGAATGAAGCGTTTCCGTTTATGGGCTGC
This sequence comes from Hyphomicrobiales bacterium, assembly GCA_027488155.1. Lineage (GTDB taxonomy): Bacteria > Pseudomonadota > Alphaproteobacteria > Rhizobiales > Beijerinckiaceae > TNE-4. Next base: position 28,762 of record JAIYCE010000091.1, read on the forward strand.
GCGACACTTTCCGTTTGTAGCGGTATCACGGCGCGCCTCTTTCGAATCTCATTCTCGGGTGAGCTGGCGTATGAACTAGCAGTGCCGGCCGATTTTGGTTGCGCTGTGATTGAAGCACTTGCGAAGGCCGGACAAAATTACGGGATTTTGCCGTATGGCACGGAAGCTCTCACAATGCTGCGCGTTGAGAAAGGCCACCCAGCCGGTGGCGAACTGAACGGACAAACGACAGCGCGCGATCTTGGTCTCGGCAAGATGATGTCATCGAAGAAAGATTTCGTCGGCCGCGTTCTGGCGGGGCGACCTGCACTCGTCGATCCGGCGCGTCCCATTCTCGTCGGATTGAAGCCGTGCAATGCCGACGAGAGCTTCAATGCCGGGTCGCATCTGCTTGAGCGCGATGCGCCTAAGGTGATCGAGAATGATCTCGGTTATATCACATCGACGGCATTCTCGCACGTCTTTAATCACACGCTTGGTCTCGGTCTCTTGCAGCGCGGACAGGAACGGATCGGTGAAACGATCATGGCTTATGACCCCGTGCGGAGCAAAGCCGTGCTGGTCGAAGTGTGCCACCCGATTTTCTATGATCCTGAAAACAGCAAGGTCAAAAGCTGATGAACGCGCATGCAACGCCTCCTTGGGGAGTGGAGCCGACCGGTATGCGCGGGGCAGCTCATGCAACACCGACTGTGAACGCCGCATGGTTGCGCGGCGCGCGCTGTATAACGATCACGCCGTTCCGTGAGCAACAGGCTGCGTGTGCCGCTTGGCTAGCACAAAATTTTGATCTGGCATGGCCCAAAGCCGGTCGCATCGTCGTGAAGGGTGATTTGGCTGCCGCGTGGAATGGCCCCGGCGATATCATGCTCATCGATGCAAAGGGCAATGTGTCCATCGATCAAATCTTATCGGCACTCGCAGGTAAGGCGGCCATTGTTGATCAATCTTCGGGGCGAATTGTGATACGGCTCGCGGGGGAAAAAGCACGCCGCACTTTGATGAAACTTGTTGATATCGACATTGATCCTACCGTCTTTAAGCCAGGTATGGGTGGCATTACCGCCCTGCATCATATGTCAGTGGGCGTCTTCAAAATTGCCGACGAGCCGATTTTTTGGCTCCACGCTGCGCGCACCTATGCGTCTGATGTGTGGCACAGCCTTGCCGAAGCCGGTGAAGAATTCAGCATCGATATGCAGGTGTTGGACAAAGGCTGATCAATCTAGATTTCGACACCGGACTATCCTTGGGGGAGGATCCGAACTATGCGAACGCACGCTCAGGCAGTGGTGATTGGCGGGGGGCTGATCGGATGTTCTATCCTTTATCATCTTGCAAAAAAAGGATGGACCGATAGCGTCCTGATCGAACGCTCAGAACTCACCAGCGGTTCGACTTGGCATGCGGCCGCCAATATTCATGGGCTGCACGATAATACCAATGTTAGTCGCTTACAGCATTATACGATGCAGCTTTACAAGGAACTCGAAAAGGAAACCGGTCAGAGTTGCGGCATTTTCCAGCAAGGCTCGCTTTATCTCGCGCAGACAGAGCAACGCGAACATCAGCTCCGGATCCAGGCGGCCAAGGCACGCCGCTATGGCATGCGCTTTCATGAAGTCTCGCGGAGCGAAGCGGAAAAGCTGCACCCCTTCGTCAATTTCGATGGTATTCGCTGCATCATGTACGAACCTGATGGTGGCAATGTCGACCCATCGGGCGTGACACATGCTTACGCCGCAGGTGCACGGCAGATGGGTGCGGAAATACAGCGCTTCAATCCGGTGATTGCGACGCATGCGCAACCAGATGGGACATGGGTCGTCGATACGGAAAAGGGCTCGATCCGCGCGAATTGGGTCATCAATGCGGCGGGGCTTTGGGCACGCGAAGTTGGTCGCATGGCCGGTATTGAGTTGCCGCTAATCCCGACTGAGCATCAATATTTCGTGACGGAGACTATTCCCGAAGTTGCGGAGCTTGGTCGCCGTCTGCCCTCCGTCGCCGATCGCGACGGCGAATATTATCTGCGTCAAGAAGGCCTCGGGCTTCTCGTCGGCGCATATGAAAAAGACATGCGCTTCTGGGCCGAGAAAGGCACGCCGCTGGATTTTGGACATGATCTCTTCCCAGACGATCTCGAGCGCATCGAGCCGAATATGATGCGTGCCATTGATCGCGTCCCGCTCGTCGGCAGCGCCGGCATCAAGCGCGTGATCAACGGGCCGATGATCTGGTCGCCCGATAGCGCCGCTTTATTCGGGCCTGCGCCTGAGTTGACGAATTATTTCTGCTGTAACGGAATCATTCCGGGCTTTTCTCAATCGGGCGGTCTCGGCCGGTTGGCAGCGGAATGGATCGTTGATGGCGAGCCGACGCTTGATCTCTTCGCTTGGGATATGGCGCGCTTTGGCCTTTGGGCCAATCCACATTTCGTCAAGGAGCGCGTTGCTGATCAATACGCTAACCGCTTCAAAATCCATTTCCCAAATGAAGAGCGGAGTGCTGGGCGTCCGGTGCGAACACGTCCGGTTTACAATCATCAACAAAGCATTGGCGCGGTGTTCGGTCTCAATTACGGCTGGGAGCATCCTTTATGGTTCGCGGCGCCGGGTGAGCCAACGACAGAGACTTATGGCTTTACGCGGCAGAATTGGTGGGAACCGGTCGGTCGCGAGGCGCGTATGCTACGCGAAAAAGTGGGTGTCATCGATATTTCGAACTATGCGAAATATGTGGTGAACGGCCCCGGGGCTTATGATTGGTTATCCTTGCTCTTTGCCAACAAGATGCCGACGAAGATTGGGTCAACCTGCCTCACGCCGCTCATTGGGGTTCATGGCGGCGTTGCAGGGGATTTCACGGTTACGAAAATAGCCGAAGATGAGTTCCGTATTTTCGGTTCCGGAATGGCAGAACGGTTTCACGCGCGTTGGTTCAAGAAAAATCCGTTACCGGACGGAACGCGTTTCGAAAGTGTAGCCGACGCCTTATGCGGATTTAACGTGGCTGGGCCTTTGGCACGAAGCGTTTTGTCACGCCTGACCAATGCCGATCTCACGAATGGTGAATTTCCGTTCATGCATTCAAAGCTGATTGATGTCGCAGGCGTCCCCTGTATTGCCCTGCGGTTGAGTTTTACGGGCGATCTTGGTTGGGAACTTTACTGTGATTCAGCTGATCAACCAAAACTTTATGGTGCTTTGCTTGATGCCGTTGCCGAAGTGGGAGGCGGTCCGGTCGGAAGTCGTGCGCTTGGTAGTTTGCGCCTTGAAAAAGGCTATGGTTCCTGGGGCCGCGATTATTCGCCGGAATATTGGCCACATGAAAGTGGGCTCGGTGGTCTCGTCAAGTCCGAAAAGCCGTTCCTCAAT
>JAIYCE010000083.1 GCA_027488155.1 Hyphomicrobiales bacterium
GGCTGCGGTGGGAACATCGCTTGGCACACTGAGAACGACACGCTTGAGATCGCCGACAAAAATGTGCTGATGACCGACATGCGAATTTATCTGCTCTCGGTCCTGCGCCACGCCAACGCGGCTTATCTGCCGGTGGACTGGCGTGCTGCTGTAGCTGAGTTCGGGATAACGATCGGGGCCTATCAGAAGGCTGCGGGAAAGGCCTTCGATCTCTCTCCCTCACGCAAAGCGACAGGAGCTTTTGCACAGAAGCTTGAACAGCTGTATGCGTGCATAGAGGCCAAAACAATCAGTGAGGGCAAGGCGAATGAAGCTCTGACGCGTCTTGCCCGTGTGCTGGTGCCGATCAATTTCACGCAGCAAGCGCGCTTCCGTCATGATCCGGCCTATGCTGCTCCTCCCTTGCCGATCCTAGCCCATGCACATGATCTTGCAGGTGCAGATGGGATGCATGCCGGCTTTGTAAAAACGCAGCTCCTGCGCGGGCAGAACCGTTATCTCGGTGCGCTGCGAGCGGCGTCGCAGATCATCGACGTAGCGCTCGCCTGAGCGCTGCGTCTATACTTCCTGATAAGCCCCAATCTCAGACGCGTATCTTTCCCAACTCACTCAGCAGTGCCGCACCGGTTCTGATGCCCTTGTGGAAACACTCTAGGGTCAGGTTCTCGTTCGGCGCATGGTTCGCTTCATCTGCGTTGGCGTAAGGTGTACCAAAGGCCGGCAGGCCAAGGATTTTGGTGAACACATAATCCGGCAGGCTGCCGCCGAGCACGGGGAAAAGCAACGGCTCGACACCGTTGCCTGTTCGGCAGGCCGCGATAACGGCTGGGGCAAACGGCGATTCCACCGATGTCTTAGACGGGAGCATGCCGCCCTGCGGCACGAATTCTACATCCGGCGCATGCTTTGCGACGTGGTCCGCTACGCGGGCAAAAACTTCTTCCGGCGTCATCGCTTCCACGAGACGAATGTCACATTTGGCGATGGCTTGCGACGGCAGCACAGTCTTGCCTCCCGCCCCTCCATAGCCTCCGTGCAGGCCGTTAATCGTCAGCGTAGGATGAAACATTAGGCGGTCGTAGAAGGGTCGATCCGCTGGGGCGTCAAGGTGCCTCAGACCAAGGTCTGCCATCACACCATCGAGATCAAGCGGCAAAGTAGCAGCCGCCTCCCTCTCGGCGTTAGTGGGCTGGATGATGGGGTCATGTAACCCTTCGATGGTGATCTCGCCGCTAGCATTTTTCATGGTGGCAAGCAGATGCACGAGTGACCAGATGGCGTTGGGTGCGACGCCACCATAATTACCGGAATGCATGTCGCGGCTGGCTGTCTTCGCGCGAAGCTCAAAGGATGCGACGCCGCGCACGCCGAAGGTGACAATTGGCCGGCCAGACGTATGAAGCGGCCCATCGGCGGTGACCACAAGGTCAGCAGTCAGTTTGGCGCGGTGCTCATGCACAAAATCAGCAATATGAGGGCTACCGATTTCCTCCTCACCCTCTAAAAGAACAATCACGTTGCAAGGTAGCGAACCTGTGACCGCAAAGTGGGCCTCAATAGCCATGAGTTGGGCGAAATGCTGCCCCTTGTTATCACCAATGCCGCGGGCCCAGATGCGCCCGTTGCGGATCGTTGGCTCGAATGGCGGGCTCAGCCAGAGGTCAAGTGGCTCCGGCGGCTGCACATCGTAATGCCCGTATAGGATCACCGTTGGTGCATCGGGCTTGCCATGCCAGCGACCGAGGATCATGGGATGGCGCTTTGTCGGGATCGACTCAGCCTGCAGTCCGAGCTCGCGCAGCATCTTAAGCAGCAATATTCCGACTTCTGTGATGCCGATATCCTGCGCGCTGATCGAAGGATGGCGCACATAGTCCATGACGCGAGTGACGTAGCTGTCTTTCGCGGCATCAATGTGCGCCAGAACTTGCGTGAGGGTGTCGTCAGTCATTGGTTTCAGTCATTGGTGTCAGTCATAATCAGGGCTCCACTTAAATCGACCTCGACCTGCCAGCCGGGGTGTACCAGCGTTGTGGCATCGAGTTGAGTCACGACAGCGGGGCCGGTGAAGCCGTCGCCGAAGCCAAGCGCTGTCCTGGCATAAACCGGTACGTCAACGACCTGATTGGAAAGATACATCGGCTGGAAGGCCACGGGTTTTGCGCCTGTGCCACGCCGCAGCGACTGTCGTGGTGGTTGGGCCACTTTGCCCACAGCCTCAACGCGCAGCGTTACACATTCGACCGGCGCTTCGAGCGTAAAACCGTAGAGAGCCTTATGCTGCGCCACGAAGGCATTTTCTAGTGCCGAGGCGTCATCCACCCAAGGTGTGGGAACCTCGCCGCCTTGACCACGATAGCGCATCAGGGCCGTGCGGTTGAAGGCGCGGCGATCCGTGCCGACACGCTCCGACGTAAGCCATGCGTCAGCCTGCACGTCGAGCTCGGCGAAAACGGCTTTCGCCACAGGAATATCGATCAAGCCGGCGCGTGGCAGCGTGCGGCTGAACTCTGACTTGATGTCGGCCGCCAGTAAGCCATCCGCGCACAGTACACCGGGTGCTGCAGGGATCATTACGCGCTTCACACCAAGCAAACGCGCCAGTGCACAGCCATGCAATGGCCCCGCACCACCGAAAGGCACAAGCACGAAGTCCGCCGGATTGTGCCCGCGCTCGACTGAGACGATACGCAAAGCACCCATCATGTTGTTATCGACGATGGCCAGAATACCGGCCGCCGCCGCTTCGATGCTGAGACCCAAGGGCAGAGCCACGGTGTCGCGGATTACGCGTCGCGAAGCTTCTGCATCGAGCGCCATGCCACCGTCGAGCAGGCTTGACGGAAGATGTCCTAAGACCACATGGGCGTCCGTGACAGTAGCGCGCTCGCCGCCGCGCCCGTAAGCAGCAGGTCCTGGGACTGCGCCAGCACTTTCCGGCCCGACCACAAGCGCGCCATCCTTGATCGTAGCGATGGATCCCCCTCCCGCACCGATCGTGACCATATCAACCATGGGCAGTGGCAAAGGCCAATCTCCAACCTGCCCAAGTTGGGTGAGGCCAATACGACCTTTTTCGATCAGGCAGATATCGGCGCTGGTTCCTCCAATATCGACTGTAATGATGTCCGCGATGCCACTGGCAGCAGCGGCCTCGCGTGCACCGACGACGCCCGCGGCAGGGCCAGAAAGCGCGGTGGTGATCGCAGCTGAGCGAATGCGCGATGCGCCTGCCACGCCGCCATTTGACTGCATTAGAAGAAGCGGCGCATCGACCATCAGCGACACAAGTCGTGTCTCCAGACGCTCAACATATGTCGCAACGCCGGGTGTGACGACGGCGTTAAGCGCGGTTGCCAATGTGCGTTCATATTCACGCGCCACCGGCAGAACGTCAGTTGATATTGTAATGCAGATACCGGGCAACTCCTCGCCAAGGATGGCCGCGATGCGCTTTTCATGAACAGGATTAGCGTAAGCATGAAGCAGACAGACTGCGACTGCTGTGACGTCCATGCGCCGGCAGGCTGCGGCAGCCTCACGCACACTTGCCTCGTCAAGTGGCTCCAGCACAGCACCGCCTGCGGCCACGCGCTCACGCACTTCAAGCACGCGCGACGCCGGCACGGGCCGTTCCGGTTTGACCCAAGTGTAAAGATTGGCTTTGCGCGGGATGTCCTGTCGACCGATGGCGAGGACGTGGCGGAAGCCTGATGTTGTGATCAGCGCCGCCTTTGCGCCTTTGTCTTCAAGGATCATATTGGTAGCAACGGTGGTGCCATGGAGCACACGGTCGAGTTCGATGGCTTCTTTTCCTGCCTGCTTGAGAGCCAGCCCAACACCGTTTAAGAAGGCCTGTGACGGGTCTGCGGCAATACTGGGTGTCTTCGCACGCCAGATCTTTCCACTGGCCCGGTCCTGCAGCGCTACATCGGTGAAGGTACCCCCGATATCCACGGCAACCGCAAGACCTTCGTCAGGATATGGCATCGACATATTCCTTTCGGTGGAACGCCTTAACAGCAGGTCGCGCACGTCGAAGTTCGGCCGTCGCGGCCTCGTCAACGGCGTCATCAGCAATGACGACGCCGTAGTGGCGGCGCGCCGCTTTTGCGCTAACATAGCCGCCCAATACGTCCTCCAAAACGTACTCAGGGGGCCTATCAAAGGGATGGCCGTGCCCGCCTCCCCCTCCTGTTTCAATTCTTAATATGTCGCCATATTTGAGCTTGTGCCCATCCGAGAGCGGCGGAAGAACCCGCTCCTCTGGCGTTCCGGGATTGACCAAAACGCGGCCAGTTCCACCCGACATCCCACCCGCGATGCCCCAAGGCGGGTTCTTGACGCTGTCGATGCGAATGCCGAGTAGCGCCTCTTCCGATAGGATCTCGTATTCGCGCAAGATCCCACAACCGCCTCGATAGCGGCCTGGGCCGCCCGAATCCTGCACGACACCATAGGCACGCAAACGCACAGGATAACCAAGCTCCAGAAACTCGACGGGATAATTCTCCTGCGCCACAAAATATACCGCATCGATCCCGTCAGCGCTCGGGCGCGCGCCGTATCCAACGCCAATCCCGTCAGCCAGCAGGAATGGCACCAACTCACCTTCGTCGTCGCGATAGGCGCCGCGCATGATCGTGATCACATATGCGGAGTGTGCAGCAGGCGCTCCACCGCCAGCGGCGTTCACGAGGCCGTTCAGACCCGCCAGCACACGCATCATCGTCAGTCCGCGCATGCCGAGCGCTGCAGGCCATTTCGGCCACAGCAGAGAACCTTCTCGCAGTCTCACCTCATCAAGAGCCTGAGGACCGCCAGCATTACAGACTTGCGCGGGGTCGCCACCGAGATAGTAGAGGCCGAGCCCCATGCCTGGCACGCCAGGGTTCATGATGAAATTGACCGGGCCGAAAGCTTGATCGTCCGTCTCAGTGGCATCGAAAATGTAGCGATCGTTCCCATCATCTTTCTTCTCGCGCGTGAGCGCGAAACGCAGCTTGAACGGACCAGAGCCATGTCCGTCTGAATCGATAGCATCCGTGAAACGGTGCGTGCCATAGGCAAAGGTCTCAGACAGACGCCGGCGCACAAGCCGACGTGTGCGGTCCAGCAATTGCTCGAGCGCACTCTGAAACTGTTTGGCGCCAAAACGTCCGACAATTTCATCGACGCGGCTAGTGCCGAGCTCGACGCTCGCCATAAGCGCCTTCATGTCGCCAATGCTCTGCTGCGGATAGCGCGAGTTACGGTGGAAGATAGCGAGCGCTGCTTCGTTCGGCGCTCCTGCATCAACGAGCTTCGTGGGCGGCACAATAATGCCTTCATGCATAATGTCAGTAGCATCGGGACTGATCGAACCCGGTCTGAGGCCGCCGATATCTGCGAAATGTGCCCAGGCCATGACGAAGGCGACGCGATGACCCTTGCAAAAAACCGGTGCGATCAACACCTGGTCATTTGAATGTGAAACTGCACCGCGTGAGCCATAGCAGTCATTGTACCAATAGACGTCGCCGGGCTTCATGCTGTCCGCCGAGAAATGCTTAAGCACTGGCCCCGTCATGTCACCGAAAATGGGGATCATAGAGCCAACGGCCATGACGCCTTCGCGGTCGAACAGGGCGGTGTAGAAGTCTTTTTTCTCGCGTATGAAGGCAGAGATCGCCGTGCGCTCGATCAATGCTTCCATTTCACTCTGCGCTGCGCCGATTGCACCACGGATGATCTCGACCATCACAGGGTTTACAATTTCCTGGGTCTCAACGACCCGCACCCGATCATGCATAATCAACACCTCTTGCGAGCAATAATCGCTCGCCGCCCCGCACTTATCGAGATCGGCCAAATAGGCAGATCCCATGGTGTGAACCGCTCATTAGATTAGTTGATGATTTGATTTGCTGCTAGTCCGGATTGGCCGTTCAATCTGACTGGGGCTTGCTCCAACGGCCACTGTATGACCCTACTGCCGGCGGTTGAATCTCCGTGGTGAGAGCTGCCGGATGGCTTTGTTGACGCGGACGCCAGACCCTGAATAGCCTTTCACCATAATCTCAAAGCATTCATTTAAACTCAAGCAGATGGCCACCCTTCGCTGCCTTGTCCTGAGCAGTCCATTAAATCTCGGCAAAAGCGATCGCACCATCCTTGTCAAGAAAGTCAGTTGGAATTGGCATCGGATATTTTAATCCCGTTGCACAATTGAAAAGGAGAACACTGTCCTTCTGACCCACGAGACCCTGGCGGTAAGCCTCGATATAGGCAGCATAGGTTGCCGCACCTTCTGGACACAGCAGCAGTCCTTCTCGCCGACCCACAGTCTCGCGCGCAGCAAGAATAGCCGCGTCATCAACAGCAATCGCGAAGCCGCCAGAGTCACGCACCGCGTCAAGGATCAAAAAGTCACCGATCGCGATCGGGACACGGATACCTGCAGCAACCGTGGAAGCGTTCGTGAACAATGGGGCGTGTCTATCGTTTGTATGATAGGCCCTCACGATTGGTTGGCAGCCTGTAGCCTGTACGGCGACCATACGGGGCAGACGATCGATAAAGCCAAGCGCTTTGAGCTCGTTGAATGCCTTCCACATTCCTATGAGCCCCGTGCCGCCGCCCGTGGGATAAAAGATGACATCCGGCACGTCCCAACCATATTGCTCGGCGAGTTCGAGACCCATCGTTTTCTTGCCCTCGATCCGGTAGGGCTCCTTAAGTGTTGAAAAATCGAACCAATGACCACCCTCGCGGCCTTTGCCGACGAGTTTCCCGCAATCATTGATCAGACCGTTGACGCGATAGAGACGTGAACCCTGCAGAGCAATTTCGGCCATATTGATATCAGGCGTATCATCCGGACAGAATACGATGCTCTCAATACCCGCGCGCGTTGCATAAGCGGCAAACGATGCCCCGGCATTGCCATTGGTCGGCATCGCAATTTTCTGGATGCCAAACTCTCGCGCCATCGTTACTGCCATTGCTAGTCCGCGCGTCTTAAAGGAGCCAGTTGGTAGCCTCCCCTCATCCTTGACGACGATTTCTCCCCCGCCAACATCGCGCCGCAGCGAGGGTAGATTGATCAAGGGTGTAAAAGTCTCACCAAAGCTCACAATACTCTCGACCGATCTCATGGGCAGCAATTCTCGGAAGCGCCACATGTCCTGCGGACGCTCCTTCAGATCTGCTTTTGAAACGTAACCCTTTACTGCATCCAGATCATAGCGAACGAGGATGGGATAACCTGCTGGAGACAGATTGTGCACGGCGTTGCGATCAAGAGCTTCGCCTGTCATTCCGCATTCGAGCTGCGTGACAAAATAGTTCTGATCGGAGGAGGGTAACGCAGGCATTGGCTGGTCTCCAATTTCTGCATTTAATGTCTTTAAATTTCTAGCTCTAGTAAAGAACATTCACCCTGAAGCGCAGCGGCTTATCGGGGCGATAAAGAGCAGTCCGATTGCCCACTATTATGTTTCGGTATGCCTTCCTGGCTATTTACAGGCGCTAGGAAGCGGCAGGCTCTACAGGCCGAGAGGTATAACATCGATCTGGAATCGCGAACCTGGACAATTCCTGAAACCAAGGCCGGAAAGCCTCGTTTTGTGCCTTTGTCCGATCAGGCAATGGATGTCCTTAGAGCCACCCAAACCTACCTCCGAGGGACCAGACAGGCCAATTTCAAGTGGGTCTTTCCTAACCTCGAGACAGGGAAGCCGTACACCTCAATTTTCTATCCTTGGGACATATGCCGGAAGGCGGCTGGGCTTCCAGACGTCCGTATCCATGACCTGCGACACTCATTCGCCTCAGCCTTAGTCAACCGGGGAATGACGCTTTACGACGTAAAGGAGCTGCTTGGTCACGCCAATGTGGTGACGACACAACGTTATGCTCATCTCTCCAAAGCGAGACTGAGGGAAGCCGCTCAAGAAGCCGGACGGTTTTATGATCTCAAATAGCCCAAACAAAAAACCCCGGAGCTTGCGCTCCGGGGTCTCTTTGACTTGATCTTAAATCAGATCAGAAGTCGCGCTGAATGCGGATACGACCGATGACAGCCGAACCTTCATTGTACAGACCGCCAACCGAGGTGTACTTAGCCTGGTTGCCGTTGATACGGTTGTCGGTGTTGAGCTGGAGGTAGTTAACTTCCGCACCGATGTCGAGGCCACGAACCGGCGACCAGATCACGTTGGTGCCGACCGTCCAGTATTGCGAGCTAACGAGGTTGTTAGCCGTAGCCATGCCACCAGCGGCCACGTAAGCACCCGCCGGGATGTCCGAGCCGATGTACGAAGCGAAGAGGCCCTGACGGACCGTCGGAGCCCAGTAGTGCAACATGGCGGCGGTGATGCCCCATGTCGTCACGAGACTCGTCTGACCAGCGTTGGTGATGACTGCATCCGGAACGAGGATCGAAACGCGACCCACGCCGTTGCTGCCGCCGCCCCAACCGACCGGGTTGGCGAGAACGGTGGTCGTGGCGCCCTGGCCGTATGTGCCTTGCAGGTAGAAGGCATCGCCCTTAGCGAGCATCGGCAGGTTGATCTTCACGCCAGCGTTCAAAGCCCAACCGTAGTCGGTGCTAGCCGGTGCGCCAGCAGTGCCGTTGATCTGACCGGCAGTGGCAGCAACGCCAGCCGTACGGACCTGGTGGAGCAAGCCCGACAACTGAGCCGAACCCCAAGACTGGTCAGCGCGGAGAGCGAGGACGAAGTCAGGCATGGAGGCGCCGCCGTACTGGCCGGCAGTCGTGGCCGAGAGGATGCCGACCGAAGTGCCGTTCGCGTAAGCATACGCGTTACGACGCTCAAGCGGATCTTCGATCGAGAGCGTGGCCGAGAAGCCCGAACCGAACGTAGCCGTGTAAGCGGCGAGGTTCGTGATCGTGCCGTCGCCAGCCGTCGTGCCAATGAGTTCGAGGTCGCCGTTGTAGAAGCCGAAGAACGACACGGCGCGACCAGCGGTGAGGCCGGCGAACTGAACGAAAGCGCGATCGATATCGATGTGCGTCTGAGCGTTGCCAGCATACGAATAAGCCGTGCCGGTGTAGGCCGTGCCGATACGAGCCTGCGTGCCCGAGTAGAGCTGACCGCCCGTACGACGCGCGAAGTTCACGCGGGTGTAAGCGCGGAGCAGACCGTATTCGGTCGACGTACGAGCGTCGAGTTCGAAGCGGCCGAGGGCGCGCATGCCCATGACGTTCGACTGACGGTTAAACGCCGGCGAATAGCCGTATTCGAAACGAACGCGGCCACCGATCTTAATGCAGGTGTCCGAGCCGGGGATGTAGAAGAAGCCAGCGCCGTGCGCAGAGCAGACGCGAACGTATTCAACCGGAGCGGCCTTCTTCGAGGGAAGATCGGCAGCCTGAGCGCCGGCAACAGCAGCGAGACCCGCTGCCGAACCGAGAAGAAGGCTCTTTACGAGCTTCATGGGTGACCTCCAAACAGAATTGAGACTCAACGGGAGCGGGTACTTCATCCAAACTGGGCCGAAGCCCGCCTAGCGAAGAGTCCCAAACCCTCCACCCCATGTCGCGCCGTACCCATTCTGGGATATCGAATTCGACATGAGACTCACCTCGGGACATCCCGAAGTTGTGCAACCTTACCGTGCACACCGCCCCGATCAACAAAACTCAGCCATATCGCGGCCTCAATGGGGGCGTTTTCAGGGCACTGTGGCGGGTTTGCCACGATTGTACCCTCGCCAGCACAGTTCCTCGGTTGAATATTAACCTCTTGTTAAGATTTGGGAAATCCATCATAGGATAGCTCATACGCGCACCGGTTGAGCCTCCGTTACGGAAGCACACACAGACCTGCCTTATTCACGTTCAGGTTGTGGATGACGCCGCCGAATCCGAGCAGATGCCTTTTTCCAGCGATAAAGCTAAGCTCAAAAAGCTCCCTGTTGCCGGACCGTGCGTCTGGCGCAACTCACCCCTTGTCTAGGAAGTCGCCCATGTCCAGCACTGCCGTCCGCGCCGTTGTCATCCATGCGCCGCATGATTTGCGCATCGATTCCGTGCCGGTCGGCGAACCGCAGGCTGGCGAAGTCCGCGTCAAGATCGCTCGCGGCGGCATCTGCGGCTCTGATCTTCATTATTATCATGAGGGTGGCTTCGGCACCGTCCGGGTGCGCGAACCGATGGTGCTGGGCCATGAAATCGCCGGGACAATCGAAAAACTCGGCGCGGGCGTCAGCGGTCTCGCCATCGGACAGACGGTCGCCCTTAATCCGAGTGTGAACTGCGGCACCTGCCGGTTTTGCACGGCGGGAATGCCAATCCATTGCCTCGAGATGCGCTTTTACGGGTCCGCGATGCGCTTTCCGCATGTACAGGGAGGTTTCCGTGAAGCCATCGTCTGCAAGGCGGCACAAGCAGTGCCGATTGCGCCCGGCGCGGGGGCCGAAATCGCCGCTTTCGCCGAACCGCTAGCTGTGTGCCTCCATGCCATTCGCCAAGCAGGCACCCTTGCCGGTGCGCGCGTACTTGTGACCGGGTGCGGCCCGATCGGGGCGCTGACCATTTTGGCCGCGCGCCACGCCGGTGCGCGGGAAATCGTCGTCACCGACGTGACGGATGCCGCGGTCGCGATGGCGCTGAAGATTGGCGCCGATCACGCTTTCAATACAGCGGCGAAGAGCGATGCGCTCGCACCTTACGAAAAGGACAAGGGCCAATTCGACGTGGCTTTCGAAGCCTCGGGCCATCCGGCTGCGCTGGCGGGGGCGATTGCCGCCACGCGCCCGCGCGGTACGATCGTTCAGATCGGCGTTTCGGGCACGGTGCCGATCCCGCTGAATGTGATCGTCGCCAAAGAGATCAACCTGAAAGGCACGTTCCGCTTTTTCGACGAATTTGCTTGGGCCGTCGACCTGCTTGGCAGTGGCCGCATCGATGTGAAGCCCCTGCTCAGCGCCACCTTGCCGATCGACAAGGCCGTCGAAGCTTTTACGCTCGCCTCCGATCGCACGAAGGCAATGAAGGTGCAGCTGGCTTTTTGACACTCAGCGCTCGCGCAGAGCGCGGGCGAACTGATCGGTAATCGGCTTCATCAAATAGGAAAAGGCAGTGCGCGGCACCGTCTGAATGAAGACCTCCGCCGGCATTCCGGGCACAAGGCGCTGACCGCCGAGCTTTTCGACTTCAGACTGCGGCAGGCCTATGCGAACGACGAAATAGGACATGCCGGTCTGCTGATCGCGCGCGAGATCGGCCGCGACTTGCGTCACCTCGCCGTGCAATTCTGGCGTGGTGCGTTGGTTGAGCGAGGTGAGACGCACCTGCGCTTTTGCGCCCGTATGAACCGGCTCGATATCGTTCGGTGCCACTTTCGCCTCGATCACCAAGCGGTCGCCGCCCGGTACGATCTGCATCAAGGTCTCGCCGGGCTGGATCACGCCGCCGATCGTATGCACGGCCAATTGATGCACCATGCCCGTGACAGGGCTGCGTAATTCAACACGCCGCAATTGATCTTCCGCCGCAATACGGCGCTCGTTGAACTCCGCGATTTTTGCTTCCGTCTCGCGCAGATCGCGAGTGACTTCGGAGCGCATGTCGCCATCGAGATTAAGAATTTGCAATTCGGTCTCGCTGATTTTGCCGCGTGCAGAGGCCGCTTGAGCGATAAGTGCGCCGCGCTCGCCCTCAAGCCTGGTCTCCTCGCGTTGTAGAATGGTGAGGCGCGTAATTGGCACCAGATTTTTCTTGTAGAGATCCTCAATACCTGAAAGCTCGGTTCTGATGAGCGCTATTTCCTTTTCCTTGGCCACACGCTGCGATTCAAGTCCTTCAATCTCGCGGCGCAATTGTTCAATGCGCTCGCGCAATTGCGCTTTTTGTCCGCCGCGCTGTGCGACGCGGGCGGCGAACACATTCTGTTCGCCAGCCAGAATTCGTGCTGCCGCGCTGTCAATCTGCGCGGCCTTAACAAGTTGTGGCGGAAATGAAAGGGCCGTAGCGCCATCGCGCTCAGCCTCGAGCCGCGCGCGGCGGCCATACATCTGGTCCAATTGGTTTGTCACGATGAGAAGGTTGGCACGCGTTGTTGTCTCATCGAGACGCACGAGCAAATCACCCTCAAGCACTTCCTGCCCGTCTTTGACATTGATCTGGCCGATGACACCTCCCGTCGGGTGCTGGATTTTTTTCAGGTTGGTTTCAACAACGACCACACCGGAAGCAATCACAGCTCCTTGCAAATCGGCGTTTGTGGCCCAAGCCGCGAGGCCACCGAACATCACAAGAGTGACGCTCAATCCCACGAGGGCATGCATACGCAAATCATCGCGGCGCGCTGGCGCTATGTCGTGGCCGAGCTGTTTCATACTCCTGCTCCTGCTTGCGTCTGCAATCGCCCTGCAGATGCATCAGGCCGCGCCACGGCGGGCGATTGCGGCGGCTTTTTCATGACTTCACGCAAAACCTCATCCTTGCGACCATAATGCTGCATCTGGCCATTGTTCAGCACGTACAACCAATCGACAGCCGAAATGGCCCCCGCCCGGTGGGCGATCACGATGACGATACCGCCACGCGACTTTACGCTCACCAAGGCCGCCGTGAGTGCCGCTTCGCCTTCTGCGTCCAGATTGGAGTTAGGCTCATCGAGAACGACGAGAAAAGGATTGCCATACAAGGCACGCGCTAACCCGACACGCTGGCGCTGACCGGCAGAGAGCGCGTGGCCGCCCTCCCCGATCCGCGTGTCATAACCATGTTCGAGGTGCAGAACCATCTCATGCACGCCCGCCGCTTGTGCAGCTGCAACGATGGCATTCGGATCCGCATTGGGTTCGAAGCGCGCGATGTTGTCCGCGATCGTGCCTTCGAACAATTCGATGTCCTGCGGAAGATAGCCGATATAACGCCCCAGATCAGAAGGCGGCCATTGGCCGAGCGCGGCACCATCGAGCCGAATTTCACCGCGCAGAGGCCGCCACACCCCGACGAGAGCGCGCACAAGTGTCGATTTCCCCGCTGCACTTGGCCCGATGATCCCCAGCGCTTCCCCGGCATTGAGACGGAAATTGATGTTTTGCACAGTCGGAAGAGACGCACCGGGCGGGCCGACGTAAAGACCCGCAACCGACAGATCACGGCGCGGTGCGGGCAATTGCATCGGCTCTTCTACCTCATCGAATTCCGCGATGACACGATCGAGCCGTTTGGCACCTTGCCGCGCAGCGACAAAGCCTTTCCATTGCGCAATCGCCAATTCGATTGGGGCCAGTGCACGCGACATGGTGACGGAGGCCGCCAGCATAATGCCGCCAGTGGCTTCGCCATGGATCACGAGATAGGCGCCAAGGCCCAACACCGCGGATTGCAACGCAATGCGCAACGCCTTACCGATCCCGCCGAGCAAGCTTGCGACGTCACTCAATCTGCGATTGGCTTCGAGATAACGCTGATCGCCGCGACCCCAGATGCTCATCATGCGGTGGGTCAAACCCATCGCACGCAATACTTCCGCATTGCGGCGCGCCGCTTCTGCAAAGGCGGCACGCCGACCGGCCTCTGCCACCGTCTCACGCGTCGGCTCTCTTGATAGTCGATCAGTCGCAATGGTAAGCCCGACGAGAAAAAGCGCACCGCATGTTGCAAGCCAGCCCAGCGCTGGATGAAGAATGAAAATCAGCAACAGATAGACTGGCATCCATGGCATGTCGAAAATCGCGATCGGCCCGCCACTCGCTAAAAATCCACGCACGGAATCGAGATCGCGCAAAGGCTGCATCGCTTCGGCAGAACTGATGCGCGCACGCAGCGGCATCTCCACGATCACGCGAAAGACCCGCGGCGCAAGATCGCGTTCCACATGGGCCGAGATGCGCACCAGCATCCGGCTGCGGATGACATCGAGAATCGCCTGCACGCCATAGAGCCAAAGCGCCGCCAACGACAGGGCAATGAGCGTCGGAACCGAGCGGCTCGACAGAACCCGGTCGTAGACCTGCAGCATGTAGATGGAACTTGTTAGAGCGAGGACATTCACGACGCCCGAGAACACGGCAATCAGCAGCAACATCGAACGGGCGGGCCCTAAAGCGGCCCTGACCACTGGAACCAATTGATGCGGACGCGCCACAGACCTCTCCCCCTTATACGACACAATATTCCCTAACGGAATTTTCTTGTATAGATAATTTTTTGTCATTTTCCATTATCATTGATTTCATTAATCATATAATTTTATTTTATTATTATATTTTTACTATTTTTGACTTAAACTATACATTGCCTTTGCGCTTTTCACGGCGCTTGCCAGTGAGATGCGCAAGCTAAACGGAGAACGAAAGATACAAATTTTAATAGCACGTAAGTGCCTTGGTAAAATCATAAGTTATTGTTTTTGTTGTTTAATAACTTTCTATTGAAACAGAGGTAAGTGAGTAGCTTCAGAAAGCTCAATAGGGAGGACCTATCTTGCCCTGGATCATCAAAGCCATAGACTGTCGGATCAGACAGGGAGAAAGATCCGATGACACAGCCAATCGCGCTTTATTACTGGCCGACCCCGAACGGATGGAAAATCTCCATCATGCTCGAGGAATGCGGCCTGCCGTACGTCATCAAGCGGATCAATATCGGCAAGGGCGAGCAATTTGCCCCGGATTTTCTGGCCATCGCACCCAATAACCGCATCCCCGCCATTATCGACCCCGATGGGCCGGCAGGCGAGCCAATCTCCGTGTTCGAGTCTGGCGCCATTTTGCAATATCTCGGCCGCAAGACCGGACAATTCTACCCAACCGACGAACGCGCCCGCGTCGCCTGCGAGGAATGGCTGTTTTGGCAGGTGGGCGGGCTCGGCCCTATGGCCGGGCAATGCCATCATTTCCGCGTCTATGCGCCCGAGCAGGTCCCCTACGCGATCGCCCGCTACACGAATGAGGTGAACCGGCTCTATGGCGTGATGAACCGCCGGCTTGAAGGCCGCGATTACCTTGCCGGGGACTATTCCATCGCCGACATGGCCTGCATTGGTTGGGTCCGGTCCTGGGAGCGTCAGGGGCAGAACATCCAAGACTTCCCCCATGTCCAGCGCTGGATGGAGCGGATGCTTGCCCGCCCCGCCGTAGCACGCGGCCTCGCCGTCGATGCCGAGGCACGGCAGAACTACGACCTCTCCAAGGACAGGGACGCGCAGAGCGTCCTCTTCGGCCAGAAAGCGCGCTAAAAGCGTCTATAAACGCGTTCGGGGCTGTGTGAATCATTGACCCGGACGCCGCAAGGCCCTATTCCGGAACCCGCCGGAGCGGTGGCCGAGAGGCTGAAGGCACTCGTTTGCTAAATGAGCAGACCCGAAAGGGTCTCGCGGGTTCGAATCCCGCCCGCTCCGCCAGCCTTTAACTGCCCAAAGAAGCCTGCTCCAGTACGCTGACCTTGGACCAAGCTGAGGACTTCCTAGGTGTTGTGAAGGCTAATCGACGCCTTAACCATCTCTTGTAAGCCTGAAGAATTATTTCAAGCTGATATTGAAGTGTTTTTGTGCAACTAAACTCGCTTGTACGGATATTTATCTCCCTAAGCTCTTCGCTCATCAAAAACTAATGAGCCAATATCTCCAGACAAAAATTGGAGTATTGATTGGCTAAAAATAGAGTATTGTTTTTCAATCTAGTTCATTTTCTTTTCGAATTTTACGTGGGTCGATTGTAATCCCTCGCAGCATTCCCCACGCTAAAGAAGCTCCATTTGACGATAATGCTATGCCATCAAGCTCGCGTGCAGCGAGAAGAGCTTGCAAGATTGTTGGGTTTGGATTCCGCTGATTTGCCTCAAATTCCTGTATGGATTGCAAGGATACACCAGACTCTCTAGCTAAATCTGACTGTGACCGGTTTAAAACTGCAAAACCCGCTCGCCATTGTTCAGAACTTATCACGCGAATCCCTTTGCTAATTGCTTATAATCCGCAGCTTTCCTTATTTTTTATGCAATCCGTCAACCCGCCTTAACATAACAATTCGTTCTTCTGGCGCGTCAGGCTTCTAATAGGGCAGTTTCAACGGGCTGGCGCATATCTCACCGCCACAACACCCTCTTAAGTTCGCTCGTCTTCTTGAAGCTTGCAGAGCACGCAAACCGGGATGCCTTGTCGGCACCCCGGTTCACGCATCACTTATGAAAGTCGTCGAACGATCAAACGAAAATGAAATCGCTCGCCGACAGTGACGTCACATCGTTGACCCGAATGTGATTGGTTCCGACATCGATATGCGCACCTGCAGCATCGTAAGTCAGAACCGCTTGCACCTTCACCCAACTCGTCAGGCCGAGACCCTTGACGTTGATGTCATCCACTCCGGTCTGAAAATCATGGATCACATCGGTGCCGCTATTCTTGCCGAAGTAAAAAATGTCGGCACCTTCGCCACCAAACAGATGATCATTGCCCTCATCGCCGCGAATGAAATCATTTCCAATCCCGCCAAAAAGAGTGTCATTGCCAACATTCCCAACCAAGAAGTGATTCCCCTCGTCGCCCCAGACTTCGTCATTGTCGATGCCACCATTGATCGTGTCGTTACCTGCATTCCCATGCAAGCAATCGTCTCCTGCCGCAGAACCCGAGATGCTGTCATCGCCATCGCCACCCCAAGCCGTATCATTGCCGGGGCCACCGGAGATGCTGTCATTGCCTGATCCGCCAATCAGCAAATCATTCCCAAAGCCGCCGCTCATTGTATCGTTGCCAGCGCCGCCATCGACGCTGTCATCACCATTACCGGGCTGAAGATTATCGTCGCCATCGCCGCCGTAGAACAGATCTGCCTTATTGCCACCTTGAATAGTGTCATTGCCACCCTTGCCGTCGATTGACGTGCCTCTCAGCCGCTCGCCATTATCTGAACCCATAACAGCAGCAGGATTCCAATTCGGCGGGATCGGACTCGCGCAATCGTCGCAACCGTGATCATCGATTAAAAACGATGCCGTGATATCGCGCGTGAGCGATACCGGATCGTGATCTTGATCAGCAAGAGACGCCGTCAGCGTGACTAACCCTTCAATGCTCGCAAACCCCTGCTGATCGGTAACCGCGTTCGGATCGGGCTGCACCACTGGACGATCCTGCGTGAAAGTCACTTCACCAAACAAATCGACGCTGATCGTGAGCACCGTTTTCCAAACGCCGCCATCGTCGATCCGACCAACAACATTGCCATCCAACATCGACAGGATCACCGGCAGATTAGTGACTTCATCTTTAAGACCAGAATCACCACCCGCGGTACCAAGTTCGTAAACCAGCCCGGGAGGCTTGAGTGCATCGTCGTTGCCAGCACCAATTTGAAAAATTGACGCAAAGCTTGCTTTGACCGTGTTGAAAGCCGTCTCATCTCCGCAAACATCGAGACCAGGTATGCCGTTTTCATCGACAATTAACGTCGGGGCGTCTTGCCCCGCCACAATGGTCGGCCCATCGTCATCCGACAAGATGAGTGAGCCAATGGCTTCCGATGTAGCGCCCTTTTGTTCTGTCGTGATCTTAAAACCGCCAATGTCAAAGCTCGCATTCTTCGTGTCATCCACATTTGTGACGGTGAAGCGGTCCATCGGCGTACTGGTGAAGAATCGTACATTATAGTCGACAAGGAGATTATTTACTGTCGCGACACCGCCCGAAAAACTGATAGCAATGTCCGGATCGTCGACCAATGGATCCGCACTATCTTCGAGCACGGTTACGCCGTCGGCCGATATGATTTGAACGCGCGTGACGGAGATACTCGTTACCGGCGAGCCATCGTAAAATTCATTACCTTGCTCATCATTCGTCACATTGCCCGCAGCAATCGTGAGATCAACGCGGTTCGTTCCGCCTTGATTAGGATTAATCTGCGTGATCTGGAAGCCCGCCTGCTCAGTTTCGACATGGCTCGTGTAAGCAATCTCGGTTGCACTGCCAGTGCCCTGCGTGCCGCCTGAGATAAGGTCTATCTGAAGGCCGCACCAACACCGATGCTCTGTGCACCTGTACCGATACCCTGTGTGCTGACATTGACGGTTGCCGGCTCCCCGCCCTCAAACCCGACGAGCAGCAATTGAACATCGTCTGATTCTAATGCGCCATCGGGAGCGATGATTGCAAAATCCGTATTGCCAGGGTGGATGTCTGAAAAATCCGAAAAGATTTTCTGCTCAATTGTATCGACCGAAACGAAAATGGCATTGCTCAGAAGCGATATGCGATCGTCTGGGTTGGTCGCGTCCGCGTGATAAAGCGCAGCATATTGGACCATATAAAGCCCGGCCGATTGATGATTGCCGGCTTCATCAAGCCAAAGGGCAAAAGCGACATCGCCGGTTGCAGACATTGTCGCATCAACACCCACGCGCCCCAGAAGAATGTTTGCATTGACTGCATCAGCAAAGAGCCAGATTTTTCCACCATCAACAGTACTGACGCCGCTGTCCACACCCTCCGTGAGGATAAACGGTGTGCCCGAAGCATCTTGTGCCAGCACCATGTCTACAATCGATGAGCTGCCGGAGGGGGTAAACGAAATGAAATCGGCTTTATAGGCTATTTCCGGCGCAGCCATGGCACCTGCTAACGAACGGGGAAAGTCATTGTCCGTTATAAGATGCGCGTACACAGTTGAGTCAGCCGCTTGCAAAGAAGATGATTCAACATCGTCATCTTGAAGGCCAAGTGTCTCGTCGATGATGAGGTCGTTTGAGGAAATCGTGATCGTAATAATGCCGTCTCCTTTATGCAAAGCATGCAGGGTTGAACAATGCGCTCAAGGTGCGCACCGATTGTTTCAGGGACGTTTGTACGAATGCCGGACTTCGATCCAGCAAGTTACGGTGAACAATCGGACGTTACGAAAGACAGTTTTGCGGAAAGTACTTGTGCGCGAGCAAAACATGACCCGTGGCACGGTTCAAATGATGTTCAAGTAATTTATTTCGGTCAACCTGAGCAGTTATTTTTTCTGCTTTGCACCAAAAAATAATTCTAGTGCGCAGCTTAACACCCAATGGTGAAGTTGAATCGGGCTATAAATTAAGAATCAAAAAAAACAGCCCAGCAACGATTAAGTCGCTGGGCTGCCCGTCCTATCGCAACTAACTTTCACAACGGGAGATAAACTCTCGCGCGTGACATTGGTTCCCGCATAAGACGCCACAAAATTCATCGAACATAAATATAAATGACAAGCCGTTCTCCGCAGGCCTGAGCGTGACTGCAAGCGGTATTGGAAATGCGCCGTTTGGAATAATTCCTAAGGTTAAGGTCGCGCATCACGATCTAATCCTCATTGAGCGGACCATCGGTTTGCGGCACGCAAATCAAACGAAGAAAATCGGGGGAGCGGCACGTCAACTTTCAGGCAATCGAGCAATTCGCGCAAAGGCCAATGGGTTCATTTCGCATGAGACGATGTTTAGGCCGCAGTTGCGGTCTCTTGAAACGAAAAAGCGGCTGGGATCGCTCCGGCCGCTTTGTATGCTGATAGGTCTTGCGCCTTAGGGCTTGAAGACAAAGCCTTGCTTGATCGCGACATCGGCGGGGATGGGCGGGAGATCCGAAAATAGTTCCGGACTCTTTTCCATCACCTGCAGAATGAAGCGCGGATTGATGTGCTTATTCACATCAAACGTTTCCTTGATGAAGCCCAAGCGGTGCAGACGCTCTTCAGCATTGAAGAGCGCACGATAATTATTCGCCGAGAGGCGGCGATCGGTCTGCTGCACATTGAACTGCATGGCGGCTTCCGCAACATCGGGCTTCAGGCTTGGGATCCAACGCGTTGCAATCTTGGCCGCTTCCATCGGGTTGGCGCGCATCCATTTATCGCCTTCCGCGAGAGCGGAGAGCATTTTCACGATGGTCTCGCCATTCTTTTCGACCCAAGGACGGGTTGCTACGTTAAACCCGACATAGGAAATGACGCCGCCGCCGCGCACGACTTGGTAAGCGCCGGGCACATCTTTCTGGGCGACAATCGGCCACGGATCCCAGCCGGAAAAAGCGTCGATGCCCTTAGCCAGAAGCGCGACCGTCATATCAGGCGGCGGCGTATTGACCATGGTCACGTCATTGACTGTGAGACCTGCTTTTTCGATCAGCGCGAGAACATAAAGATGGTTGATTGTCCCAAATGAAGCCGCGATTTTCTTACCGCGGAGCGTTGAGAGATCCTTGGCATCAATGCCCGATCCTTCGCGCGCAACCAACGCCATGGTTGCATCGGAGCCGAGCTTATGCGCGTTGCCCGAATAATTGCCAAGCGCTACGAGATCCATGCCGCGGAGTACGGCACCGATCATCGGCACGCCAACCTGCACCATCTCAGCTTCACCGGCCTGCAAGGCATTCAACGCATCGACGCCTGTCGCGTATGGGCGCGCGATCATGACATCGAGGCCCCATTTTTCGAAAAAGCCGCGCTCAAGCGCCACCGGCAGACCGATCTGATCGATGCCGGTGACCATGCCTGCCTTTACTTTTACAATATTCGATTGTGCACGCAGCGATGACAATGCCGGCATCGCTAGTGCCGCGCTCATAAGCACGGAACGTCTTGAGATCATCGATATCTCCTCCCTAAGTTGCTGGTTCGACGCGTTGGACCCAATAGGGCTGCGCCAGTTTGTTGAGATCCGTGCGGAGCACCCCGCGGACTTCTATGGAATTTCCATTTGTCCCCGAAACGCGTCCGAACTCCTGAAATCGTGAAATGTGAAACCGTTCCGGCACGAAGGGCAATGTCACAACGACATCCACACGCCGTCGCTCCGGAAACGTACCGATGACCTTGCCGGGTGCCGCCCAGATTTGCCACGCCTGAAACCCGCAATAGAGCGCGACGACCCCGATGACGATATGGGTCTTGCGCGAGCGGAGAAGGTCGCGCGCGACACTCATGCGGAGCGCACCAATTGCAGAACGCGCGCCGAAAGGCTTTTGAAGCGCTCGTCTTCCATCATCGCATCCCATGAACGAGGCCGTGGCAGATCAATCTCCACCTCCTCCAGCACACGTCCCTTCGACAGAACGACGACCCGATTAGCGAGAAACACTGCCTCCGGCACATCATGCGTGATGAAGAGTATTGTCGGACGCCGCGCCTGCCAGATGCGTGTCAATTCTTCCTGCAGAGTCATGCGCGTTTGCGCATCGACGCTCGCGAACGGTTCATCCATCAAAAGCACGGCGGGTTCGTTGGCGAGGGCGCGAACGACGCCGACGCGTTGTTGCATGCCGCCGGACAATTCATTCGGATAACGCTCCGCGGCATGCGATAGGCCGGCAAGCGCCAGATACTCGCGCGCAATTGCTTCTCTTTCCTTAAGTCCCAAGCCGCGCATTTTCGGGCCGAAGGCCACATTCTCAAGGACCGTTTTCCACGGGAACAGAGCATGCGATTGGAACACGACACCACGGTCGGGACCGGGGCCGGACACTTTTCGGCTGTCAACAATGATGTCGCCGCCTGAGGCCGGAAGGAAACCGGCAATCATGTTAAGGATCGTCGTTTTGCCGCATCCGGAGGGGCCCACGATGGCAACGAACTCACCTTCGGGCACATCGAGCGAGACATCTTGGACCGCGGTCACATGCTTTGCGGCATAAGGATCGAAATAGGTTTTTGAGAGATGATTGATGCTTAGGCTCTTCATCGCGTTACCATCCCCCAACGCTGTCCCGTGGCACGCTCGATGGGCGCAAGGATGAGCGCGTCCACCGCGTACCAAAGCAATCCGAGAATGATCATTCCCAGAAGAATTTCGACCACCGATCCGGCGCGTCGTGCATCGAACATCATGAAACCGATGCCGCTCGTGCCCACGATCATCTCGGCTGCAATGAGCGCACGCCAGCCATAACCAAGCCCATTGCGCAGACCGGTAATGATGTTGGGCAGCGCGCCGGGGAGAACCACTTCGGTCAGAATGCGCCAACGCGGCGCACCAAGACTGAGTGCTGCACGATGAAGATCCAGCGGAATCGAACGCACGCCGAGCACTGTGTTGAGCACCACAGGAAAAAGAACGGTGTACACGATGACGAAAGTCATCGTCTGAAGGCCAAAGCCAAACCAAATAATTAGAAGCGGCAGCCAAGCGATATCGCCTATGGCCTGAAAGAACAGCAGCACGGGCCAAAGCGCACGATGGGCACGCTCGTTGAGGCCAACGAGCAGTCCGAGTAGGATGCCCGCGACCATACCTGCCGCAGCACCGACAGCGAGGCGTACAATGCTATCGGCAAGATAGGCCGGTAAAATACCTTTGCGCGTCAGATCCACAAATGAATGATAGACATCGGTGGGCCCGGGAAAGAAGGCACGCGGAAACACGCCCGCTTCAACGACGATGGCCCAGAGCGCGATCAGAGGAAGGAATGGGACAACAGACCCAATCACCGGATGACGTGCCACAAGGCGCAGATAACCGCTCCAGAGGCGAAGCGCGGGATTCACGGCAACAGCCTCACTCATCGCACGAGACCCCAGCGCTCGATCGTTCGGCGTTCAAGTGGTGCCAGAACGAGACGATCGATCAATAACCAGAGAATACCGATCACGATCATCCCGAAGACGATCAGTTCGGTGCGGTAAAAGTCTCGTGCCAGAAACAGCATGTAACCAAGGCCGAGATTGGTCGCAATCATCTCGGCAGCGATCAGGCCGCGCCATGCAAAGCCCAGCCCCGTGCGGACGCCTGTTACGATATTCGGCAAAGCGCCTGGCAAGAGCACTTCCCACAACATGTTCCACCGGGTCGCACCCAGCGACCATGCGGCATTTCTCAATTGCGGTGGAATACTCGAAACGCCGAGAAGCGTATTGTAGGCCACAACGAAGAAAACAGCGTTGAAAATGACGAAGGTGATTGCGCCGAAGCCATAGCCAAACCACAAAGTCGCAATGGGAATCCAAGCGATGCCGGCCAGCACGGAAAAGAAACGGAAAAGTGGCGTCAGCAGGATTGAGACGCCCGGGCTCACGCCCATAAGAATTCCCAAAGGTACCGCAACCAAAACGGCCAGCACGGTCCCGGTAATGACACGCGCAAAACTCGCTCCAATATGAAGGAAGAGCGAGCCATTGGCGATGCTTTCAGCGCCCGCTTTCAACACGGCACCGACGCCGGGAAAGACGCCGGGATGCACTGAGAACGCGCGAACCGTGAATTCCCACAAAAAGACAAGACAGAGAAGTGGAAATACGAAGGAGAGAGCGGAGCGCAAGCGCTTCATTGCCATCGATGGCTTCGCTTCGACCTGCACTAATTCATTCATCGGATTTCCAACACTTCGCACGCCGCAAAGATAAACGGAGAAATTTGGGATCCGCAACTTTTGTCTTACGGATTGTCACCAAGTCGAAATATTGCGTTGCAGCGAATTTATCTTTTTGCAATGCAGCAAATCCATCAACAGCTTGCTTAAACGCAACTGCCATCACAAAGCATAGCGTTTCCGGCCTCATAAGGCTCATCGACCGAATTTTAGTGGGCATTGTGAGCTTTAGACCGAAGTTGCGGCGCGAAGTCGCGCCTAAGCGGCGCCGCTGCATGTTCGGAAGAGTGGCTGTGGCGCATCGCTTCCATTTGGAATGCGCAGCTCATTGCGGATCGCAGCACCGCATCTGCTATCTTCGTGCGGGCTAGACGCCAATTCCTGCCGCATCTAATATGTATTTTTTATTGCGATTTTATGAACTTGCTTTAGCTCCAAGCTACGGCATGATTCACGCAGATGAGCTGGAGAAAAAGCATGTCGAAAAAGAAAA
The DNA here is from genome assembly GCA_027488155.1 of Hyphomicrobiales bacterium. Lineage (GTDB taxonomy): Bacteria > Pseudomonadota > Alphaproteobacteria > Rhizobiales > Beijerinckiaceae > TNE-4. The sequence continues at coordinate 23,779 of JAIYCE010000083.1, forward strand.
TTGCTAAACTTGAGAAGATCGTCGGTCTTTTACAAGAGATGATTGAAGGCTTGCACGCCGAAGCGGCTGCGCAAGACAAGAAAGCCAAAAAGCAGGCTGAGAAAGAAGCCAAATCTCAACGCAAAGCCAAGGCTGCACCCGCTGACGTAGCGGCAAAGAAAAGTAAGAAGGCGCGCAAAACAAAGGCTGGGAAAGCCAAGGCGGCCAAGGTGAAAGCGCCTAAAGCAAAAGCCGATAAGCCTGCTTCAAACGGTCCAGCGCCCGGGATGGCTTCGTAAGCGACCGTCATACGGATGACACTGGACTCACGCTCATTGCCTCCTGAGTCGAAGGGAGCTTGGGCATGGGTACGTTCCGTATTTTGGTCGCAACGGATGCTTGGGCACCTCAGGTCAATGGTGTCGTCAGAACGCTTGAGGCCTTGGCGGCCGAAGCGCCTTCTCATGAAACCGAGATCGTTTTTCTTACGCCTGATGGCTTTCCCTCGATTGCCATGCCCAGCTATCCGGACATCAGATTAGCCTATCCGCGTTCGGCCGGGATCGCCGAGCGGATCGAAAGCTCACGTCCGCATGCCATTCATATTGCGACGGAGGGGCCGATCGGCCTGGCGGTGAGACGCTATTGCATCCGCAACAGCCTGCCATTCACCACCTGCTATCACACACGCTATCCTGAGTACATCGCTGCACGTTGGCCGATCCCCCTGAGTACCTCCTATGCCGTGCTGCGCCGTTTCCACAATGCAAGCCGTGGCACTATGGTCGCGACGGCCGCTCTTGGTAACGAATTGAAGGCGCGCGGGTTTAACCAAGTCATGCCATGGCAGCGCGGCATCAATGTCGCTGCTTTCGCCAGTGGACGGGCTGGTCTTTTCAAGCACCTGCCGGGACCCGTGTTCCTGTGCGTTGCGCGCGTCGCGGTCGAGAAAAACATCGAGGCCTTTCTCAAACTCGATCTACCCGGTTCAAAAATTGTGGTGGGTGACGGTCCCGCACGCGAAAGCTTGCAGAAGGCTTTTCCCGATGTGCACTTCCTCGGTTTCCGGAGCGGGCAAGATCTGTACGACGCCTATGCATCGGCCGACGCCTTCGTCTTTCCGAGCTTGACCGACACTTACGGACTGGTTGTCCTCGAAGCGCTCGCCGCTGGACTGCCCGTAGCAGCCTTTCCGGTTGCCGGCCCGCGTGACATATTGTTGGGTTCGGGATGCGGTATTCTCGATCAGGATCTTGGCCGCGCCGCACTCGCCGCGCTGGCGATTCCGCGTGAAAGATGCCGCAGCTTCGCCGCGAAGCATACGCTCGCAGCGAGCACTGCGAGCTTCATCGATAATGTTAAACAGGCTCAGGCCGCAGGCAAGAGAACGCGCACCGTCTCCGATTTGGCCGCTACTGAATTGCTTCCATGGCCATGAACGAGTTCATAACGCCCGTCGAATGTCTCGATAATCGCCGTGCATGACTCGACCCAATCGCCGCAATTGATATAGCGAACGCCATCCATCGTTTCGATGGCGGCTTGGTGGATATGACCACAAATAATTGTATCAACCTGATGGCGTCGCGCCTCATTCACAACGGCATCGCGAAATGCGCCGATGAAATTCACCGCCGATTTGACCCGACTTTTGCTCCAAGCGGAGAATGACCAATAAGGAAGGCCCATAGCCCGCCTTGCACGGCTCACATGCCGATTGAGATAGAGAGCGAAATCATAGGCCGTGTCGCCGAGCAGCGCGAGCCAGCGCATGTGACGCACAACGACATCGAATTTATCTCCATGCAGAACGAGCGCGCGCCGCCCATCCGCCCCCTCATGGATGGCCTCTTCCATGACCTCGATCCCGCCAAAATTACTGCCGGCATAATCCCGCATGAACTCATCATGGTTCCCGGGAATATAGATCAAGCGGCAGCCCTTGCGGACTTTACGCAGGAGTTTCTGCACCACATCGTTGTGAGCCTGCGGCCAATGCCAAACCGCCTTCAACCTCCAGCCATCGACGATGTCGCCCACGAGGTAGATCGTGTCGGGCTCGTAGAGCCTCAGGAGATCCAGCAATGCATCAGCCTGACTTCCTTTAGTGCCTAAATGGAGGTCGGAGATAAACAGACTGCGGATGCGGATCGTATCGTCTTCCATGGCGACCTCCTACTCTGGAAGAAGCCAAGCCCGACTCGTATCTCAATTAGATGACAAACTCGCCCTCAACATCGATTGCGCCTAATCTTATGGCTATGCCGAATCGTGACGTGTAGGAGAGAGACGCGTGCAACCGCCGCGGATTGGGACACCAATTTTCAGGCTTGAAATGCAGTCCGATGTGCGGGACGAGCGGCAAAGCGCGTCCGAGGGCTGGGTCTATCTCGTTAAGGCGGGCCAAGGCATGGCCAAGGTCGGGCGGGCGCGTAACCCGCCCCGCAGTGCTGCCCGCGACTGGAAGCCAAATGTGATCGCCTATGCGGCTGTGCCAGACCGCTACAAGGCAGAGGCCATGCTGCACCAGCTTTTGGCTGACCGACGGGTGGTCGGCTCTAAACTCTATCGGATCGGGACGACTGAGGCTGCTGCGCTGCTGCGCGATCATTTCGGCGAGGTCCGGGTTGTGCCGCCGTCCAACCTTTGATTGCATGGCCTTCAAGAATCGCAATCCGACCGAGGTCCCGCTTCTATGGCCCATGAACTGAAAACGGCAGGCACTGCTCCGTCCGTCCTGCGCAACAGCGAACTCGACCAAGAAGCCGTACAAGCCGCGCGCGTCGATCTCGCAGCCTGTTTCCGCATGGCCGCTCGCATCGGCTTGCAGGAGGGCATCTGCAACCATTTCTCTGCCATGGTGCCGGGCCGCGACGATCTCTTCCTCGTCAATCCTTATGGCCTCGCCTTCGAGGAGATTACGGCGTCGAGTCTGCTGGTCTGCGATTTCAACGGGAATGTGGTGGCAGGTGAAGGCCGTCCGGAAGCCACCGCCTTCTACATTCATGCGCGGCTGCATATGCGCTTGCCGCGCGCAAAGGCGGCCTTCCACACGCATATGCCTTATGCAACGGCGCTCAGCATGATCGAAGGCGAGCCGCTTGCCTATGCCGGGCAAACCTCGCTCAAGTTTTACGGCCGCACGGCCATCGACCCCGATTACAACGGCCTTGCGCTCGATGAGCGCGAAGGTGATCGCATCGCATCGGCCATGGGCAATGCCGACATCATCTTCATGCGCAATCATGGCGTGATGGTGCTTGGCCCCACCATCGCCGAAGCGTGGGACGATCTCTATTATCTTGAGCGCGCTGCGGAAGTGCAGGTCAAAGCCATGAGCACGGGACGACCGCTGATCAAGGTCGATCCCTCTGTCGCAAGCGCCGCGGCGGCGCAAATGCGCGAGGGCGACCCCGAAAGCGCGCGGCTTCACCTTGAAAGCGTGAAGCGCATTTTGGCTAAATCGCAGCCGGAGTTTTTGACGTGAATCTGCTGTTGTATTAGGAATTCACAGGCCAATTCGATCGCTACCTTCTAGAAGATCACGAAGAACACCCATCACTGGAAAACCATATCCCTTTTCATGTTCGTACGCACGCAGACGGCCTTCCTTGTGATAATTGCTGGTATTGATGTCGGCTCCTATCATGTAAAGAGCTAGCATTAGGGATTGGAGCTGATCAGTCCCAAAAGCTGCTCGCTTGCTACCCTCACCTGGCCAGTCGATCTCGTAACGGCAGCGCCATGAATTTTCTGTTTGCTGTTCGGGTGCAAAGATGCGGACTTGAAACTCGGTCTCTTTATCGCCGGTTTTCAAGAACAGTTTATGTTTGATGATAATCATAATGATCTCAATAGTTCAGCGGCGGAATGGGTTTTCTTGCGAGACAAGCTGCGTAGCGTTCTGCCGCTTGTCGATGGCATACCGTAGCCAAGATAGAGCGTCGCACCATTAGCGTAAGCGAGTTGCCAAGCGAAGCTATGTGTTATTTCCCACGGCTTCCGCGTTTTGAGCTTTGTGGCGATTTTTGTTTGCGGATCCTGAGCGTCGCTGGCGGCATCTTGATCGGCGTCATCATTGTCGCTGGCATCGTCATCGGCATCATCATCTGATGCTGCGGTTAGATCTATGGGATAAGTCATGCCGAATTGGACGGCAAAGCCGGTCTTATCCTTGATCGTTGCGACGGGGCTCTTGACGCGGTGGAGTACGGTGGACAATTGCGCGAGGGCGACCCCGAAAGCGCGCGGCTTCACCTTGAAAGCGTGAAGCGCATTTTGACGAAATCGCAGCCGGAGTTTGCATCGTAAGTTTGTTCCACGTCGAACGCCCGCAGCGCCATCAGCCATAAGCCAATTTGTCTGCCCCTATCAACATGTCGCGCATGGAGCTGGGGACAGGAAAGCCATAGCCGTTTTCATTCTCATAAGCACGCAATCGTCGCTCTTGGTGATAGGTGCTGGTGTAAATTTCAGCGCCAATACGTTTGAGTGTGATCGACAAGGCCTGAAGCGCATCGGCTCCGAATCCTTCGGCCTCGTGCATACCCTCGGGCCAGTCGATTTCATATTTGCAAGACCATGAATGAGAGAGCGCCTTCGTCGGTTTGAAGATACGGATATCGATCAATTGCTCTCCGTCTGGCATCCTTATGTAGAGGGCATGTGTAAGAATTTGCATTGCTGTTCTCAAAAGCTAAGAGGTGGGATTGCTTGCCGACGGAGACAAGCAGCAAATCTGAACATTGCTTGCTCGTGGCAGGCTCTGTTTCGGACTGTATTGCATATCATTGTGTCATGGGCGTATTGGTCCGCGCAGATTGTTTCAAGATCGGCAGAAATACGTCGAACTGCAGGCGCTTCATCGTTATTTTGTAAGCCGATTGAGCTCCCACCACTCCACCTCCCCGCGCCAGATTGCCCGGCGGGAACACGAGCTGGTTTGGGTCATATTTTTGAGAGTGAATACAAACCTTAAGGTCGTGGATATCACGCCTAATCGAATCTACTGTCTCATAAAAACTCTTTACCAAAAGGCTTCGTCGAGCATCCATGGCAATCTCCCCTTTTGCAATAAGAGAGACATAACCCAAAATAGGTATATTGTCCATATAAACAAGGAATAATTTCTGAGATAGGCGAACTCAAAAAATCTTCGAAACCTGCAATGAGAATTGATAGGCTGTCGTGCCATTCACGAGTTGCGTCGCGGTCCCGTTCTTGATGCCCGACAGGTCAGCGCGCATGGCCATCGCTTCGAGCGTGATGGAAAAATCCTTCCACGGCTCATAGACGAAATTGGTGCCGATACGCGTTTCGCTATAATCGCGCGAGCCTTGCAAATTGAACCCGATGGCGGCCGATGGCGGGGACAGCTGCGACCATGATCCGAAGATGTTTTGCGATAGTTTCGGCATCCAGCCGATCGTGTAATAGGCGAGCGCGGAGACGCCGGAGACCAATTGCAGCGTGCCGTTCGGCAGAACGACCGCATCCACCGCCGCGCTGCTGAACCGTCCCGTGCCATAGCCGAGATAAAGCGTCGCGCCATTCGCATAAGCGAGCTGCCAGGCGAAGCTGTGCGTGATCTCCCAAGGTTTTGGGGCTTTGGGCGCTTTGGGGGCTTTGGCGGCGGCTTGTTGGCCGTCCTTCTGATCGGCGCTCGCGTCCGCCTGATCCGTCTCATCGCCATCGTCATCGCTGGCATCGTCGTCATCGTCAGCAGACGCGGAAGCCGCCACATCGAGCGGAAACGACATGCCGAATTGCACGGCGAACCCGGTCTTGTCGGCAATGGTGCCAACCGGGCTTTGCACGCGATGAAGCGCAGCCGACAATTGGGCCGAGCCCGCCTTCGGCTCAAAGCTAAGGGCTGCCACAAGATCGGGCTGGCTCTGGTCCGTTGTCGTGGTGGTCGGCACGGCAGCGGGGACAATGTTAGAGAGCGGATCGGCGACCGAACGCGGGCGCGACTGCCCGTCAACTTCCAGCGCAATCTTCGCGGTCAGCGAGGGTGTGATCTTGAATGTCGTGCGGATGAGCTTGGCGCTCAAATTGGCGCCGCGCAGCGTACCCACAGCGGGGCCGCCGCCTAAATAGTTGAAGGTTGAATCGCTATAGCCGATTTGGGCAAAGACATCTTTGCCGGTTAGCGAAACGAACAGATAATCGGCGTACCAGCTATGGCTGTCCGAATAATAGCTCGCGCGCGCGAAACCGCGCAGCTCGCCTAAGAACGTTTGGGTGCGAATGTCGGCGGCGAGCGCGCCGTGGAAGATCAGTTGGTTTTGCTGCTGGCCGCTGCTGAGCCGATTGGACTGCGCGGTCAGCTCAAGCTGCCCGCCGCCCGCGACGCAGATGCCCGTACTGGGCAAGGCGTAGAAATTTCGACCGTAGGAGTCGCATGACGTTGCGGCATCATCAGCCGAATCCTTGGCCTCCTTCTCCTTGGCCCATGCCGGGATGGATGCAGCCATGGCGAGAACACAAATGAGAAGGCGCGCGAATCTCATCAGGAGCTTTATTATCCGGTGTGCGCCTGCGACCCCTTCAGGGCCGGACAAGCAAGGCGAAACTAAAGGCCCGCCCGGAGGATGTCATGGTCTATTTCCTTGCCACAAGCGCGCCCTTCTTTGCCGTGATTTTTCTGGGCTGGCTCGCCGGCCGACGCGGCATGTTCGATCTCTCCGCCGTGCGCATTCTCAATGGCTTTGCCTTTTTCGTGGCCACGCCAGCGCTGATCATCCGCGTGATGGCGCGCGAACCGATCCTCGAATTGTTCAATCTAAAGTTCTTTCTTGGGCTGGCCGGTGTTGGCATGCTGCAAATGGCGTTTATCGCTGTCATCATGCGCCGGTTCGGTGGCCAGACCGCCGATGCGGCCATATCACGCGGCCAAGCTTGTGTGGGGCCGAACTTTGCCTTTCTCGGCATTCCGCTGATGTTGGCCTTTCTGGGGGACGATGCACCTGCGCCGATCGCGCTCGGTCTGCTTGTCGACAATGCCATCATCATTCCATTGTCGATCGGGCTCATTCGTGCCTTTCAGGAAGGCGGCGGCGATCGGACCCGCCTCATCGGCGAATTGGCGCGGGGTACCCTCTTCAATCCGTTCATGCTGTCGATTGCCGCAGGCTCGACACTCTCCATTCTCGGCCTCGTACCGGTTGGTCCGCTCGACCGTTTTCTGGTGTTTCTTGGCAATGCCGCACCGCCGACAGGCGTTTTTGCATTGGGCTTGGCGCTTTCGGGCTGGGGGCTTCAAGGCCGCCTCAGTGCCGCCGCGCCGCTGCTTCTCGCCAAGCTCGTGATGCATCCGCTCCTAGTCGCCTTGGTGATGATGCTTCTGGGCCTTGGCCCAAGCTGGATCATGGCCGGTGTGATCTATGCTGCACTGCCCACAGCCGCCAATGTCTTCATCATCGCAGAACGTTTTCGCACCGACCCCGAGACGGTCGCGGCGGCCATCGTTCTCTCGACGGCTTTGGCAAGTCTCACCTTCCCCTTCACCCTGTGGATTGTCGCAGGTTGAGAGCAAGGCCGCAGGCCAGGACAACACAAGGGCGCTTGCCAGCCGCGCCCTTGGCGGCATAGTTTTATGCAAAATAAAACGTTCAAAAAGGGAGAAAGACCATGGAGCGTAGACATTTCCTGAGCCTCGCAATGGCCGCAACAGCAGGCGTTCTGCTGGCAGCCCCGGTTCAGGCACAGACACCCACCAAGCTGAAATGGGCACACGTTTATGAAGTGTCCGAGCCCTTCCACATCTGGTCCGTTTGGGCGGCGCAGGAAATCGGCAAGCGGACCAATGGCCGCTATCAGATCGACGTGTTCCCGGCCTCGCAGCTCGGCAAGGAAACGGACATCAACCAAGGCCTGAAGCTCGGCACCGTCGACATCATCATCTCGGGTTCGAGCTTTGCCGCGCGCGATTATCCGCCGATTGGTGTGGGCTATTATCCGTTCACCTTCCGCGATGCCGATCATCTGTTGAAATATGCCAAGAGCGATGTCTTCGCTGAACTCGCCAAGGGCTATGAAGACAAGAGCGGGAACAAGATCACCGCACTCAACTATTATGGCACACGTCATACGTCTTCGAACCGCCCGATCGCGAAATGCCCCGATATGAAGGGCTTGAAGATGCGCGTTCCGGATGTGCCGGCCTATCTGGCCATGCCGCGCTCTTGCGGCGCGAACACGACGCCGATCGCGTTTGCTGAAGTCTATCTCGCTTTGCAGAATGGCACAGTGGAAGCGCAAGAAAACCCACTCACCACGATCGAAGCCAAGAAGTTCTACGAAGTGCAGAAGCACATCGTGCTGACGGGACACATCGTCGATCACCTCAATACGGTTGTGTCTGGCAAGACGTGGAAGTCGCTTTCGGATGCCGACAAGAAGATCTTCACCGAAGTCACGCAGGAAGCGGCTGCTAAATCGACAGCCGACATCATTAAGCGTGAGAAGGAGCTCGAAGGCGAGTTCAAGCAGAAGGGTCTCACGGTAACGGCCATCGACCGCGCCGAATTCCTCGACGCTGTGAACAAGAACACGACCTTCGAACAGTTCGGCTATCGCAAGTCGGATTGGGAAAAGATCCAGGCGATCAAGTAATCTCATCAAAAGACAGGCAGGCGGACGCATCGGCGTCCGCCTGTTCTTTTTCCGCCTCACAGCGCAGAGGCGGCTCGCGAAAGGCCACCCCATGGTAACCACAACGCCCGGCGGCGCCGATGAAGAGTCGGCTCTGATCACGATTGATGAGGCCGCGCCAGTCGATATTTCCGATTACGCGCATCTCGAAGATTGGATCGCGCTGGGCTTATTCTGGGGGATGTGCTTCGTTGTCTTTCTGCAGTTCTTCACGCGCTATGTCCTCAACGATTCCTATGCGTGGACGGAAGAGATCGCCCGCTATCTGCTTATGACCGTGATTTTCGTTGGCGCTGCCATGTGCGTGCGCCGCAATCGCCATATCCATGTCGATTTCATCTATCGCCTTATTCCCAAACAGGCCGGGCGTGTGCTCTCGACCTTTGTCGACCTCTTGCGCGCAGCCTTTTTTGCCTATGCCGCCGTCTTGATGTGGAAACTCATGGCCATAATCGGGCATGAAGAAATGACCATGGTCAAAATCCCCATGAACGCGGTCTATTACTTCATCTTTGGCGGACTTGTCATGGGCGCGCTGCGTTCCTTCCAAGTGGCCTGGATTAACTGGAAGCAGGGCTATTCGATCCTCGAAAATCCGGAAGCCTATATGGATGAGGGGAGCGCCGTCTGATGCTCATTCTGGTTGGCTCTTTTCTGCTGCTTCTGATCATCGGTGTTCCTGTCGCCCTTTCGATGGCGGTCGCGTCGCTGCTCTACATCATGATCGATGGCACCTTGCCTGACTTCACGGTGATGCACCGCATGCTGGGCGGCGTTGACTCGTTTCCTTTGCTTGCGGTTCCCTTCTTCATTCTCGCCGGCAATCTGATGAACATCGCAGGCGTGACCAATCGCATCTATCAATTTGCGGTTCACGCTGTCGGCTGGATGCGCGGCGGTCTCGGCCAAGTGAATGTCATCGGCTCGGTGATCTTCTCGGGCATGTCCGGCACGGCGATCGCGGATGCCGCAGGCCTTGGCACAATTGAAATCAAAGCCATGAAAGACCATGGCTATCCGATCGAGTTCGCCGTCGGCGTCACCGCAGCCTCTGCGACGCTTGGTCCGATCATTCCGCCGTCTCTGCCCTTCGTGATTTACGGCATGATGGCAAATGTTTCGATTGGTGCACTGTTTTTAGGCGGCATCCTTCCCGGCCTCGTCATGACGGCGATGATGATGGGAACGGTCGCCTTCTTCGCACGCCGCAATAATTGGGGATCGGACGCACCTTTCTCCTTGCCGCAGGTGTTGAAATCAGCGGCTGAGGTCATTGTGGTCTTTGCCGCGGGCGGCGCGATCTGGGGCCTTTACGAATTGACCGGCTGGCCGATCCTAATCGGCGGCTTTATCGTCATCGCCGTGCTCACTTGGGCCGATTGGTATTTTAAATTCTCAGCCGTGATGGCGCTCATGACGCCCATGTTGCTGATCGGCGGCATGACGGCAGGTCTCTTTACGCCAACGGAAGCCGCCGTCGCAGCCTGCGCATGGGCGCTGTATCTTGGCCTTTTCCGCTACCGGACCATGACGTTCAAATCGGTTGCGAAGGCCACGTTCGATACAATCGAAACAACAGCGTCTGTTCTGTTCATTGTTGCAGCCGCCTCGATCTTCGGTTGGTTGCTCACCGTGACGAAGGTGGCCGATCTGCTGACAAATGCGATGTTGGCTGTCACCAGCAGCAAATGGGTCTTCCTACTGCTGGTGAACATCCTCATTCTGATTGTTGGCTCCTTCATCGACACTCTTGCCGCCATCACGATTTTAATGCCGATCCTGATGCCAATGATCATCAAGTTTGGCGTCGACCCGATTCATTTCGGTGTCATCATCACGCTGAACCTGATGATTGGCCTTTTGCATCCACCGCTTGGCATGGTGCTTTATGTGCTGGCGCGGGTGGCGCGCCTTTCGGTTGAGCGGACAACGATGGCTATCCTGCCTTGGCTTATTCCTCTCTTCGGTGCCTTGATCGTCATCACCTATGTGCCGGAGATCACGCTCTTCCTCCCCAAACTATTGATGAAATAAGAGGACCATGTCATGGCCAAGATCGAACGGATTGAAATTACGCTGGTCGATCTGAAGCCGAAGGTCTTGCGGACCGACGCCATTCAGAGCTTCGTCTCACAAGAAACGCCGATCGTTAAGATTATCGACTCTGACGGCATGGAAGGGGTTGGTTATTCCTATACGATCGGCACCGGCGGATCCTCGGTTATCGCTCTGCTGAACGACCATCTCTGCCCACGCCTGATCGGCAAGGATGCCGACGACATCGAGCGGCTCTGGCGCGATCTGTTTTTCTCCACGCATGCCACGACCGTTGGCGCGATCACGGCGCTGGCACTGGCGTGCATCGATACGGCCCTGTGGGATCTGCGCTGCAAACGCGCCGGTCTGCCGCTTTGGCGTTTGGCGGGTGGAGCACAGGAATCTGTGCCACTCTATTCGACCGAAGGGGGCTGGCTGCATATCGAGCCATCAGCCCTCGTCGAGGATGCGCTTGCCGTGAAGGAAAAAGGATTTTCTGGCGCAAAAATCAAAATCGGAAAACCGCATCTTGCAGGCGATGTTGAGCGCCTGTCGGCTGTGCGCAATGCAGTCGGTGGTGGTTTTGAGATCATGACAGATGCCAATCAGGGTTTCACCCTGTCGGAAGCCGTACGACGCGCGCGTGCTTATGAAGAGCTCGATATTGCGTGGTTCGAGGAACCGATTCATGCTGACGATGTCGGCGCGCATGTACGCCTCACCCAATCGACCTCTGTGCCGATTGCAGTCGGCGAGAGTATGTACTCGGTCAGCCAGTTCAAAGATTATCTGCAAATGGGCGGGTGCAGCATTGTGCAGGCCGATGTCGCGCGCATTGGCGGCATCACGCCTTGGTTGAAAGTGGCGCATATGGCGGAAGCGTTTAACGTCGCCATGTGCCCGCATTTCCTGATGGAGATTCACGTATCTCTCAGCGCCGCCGTGCCGAACGGCCGCTACGTCGAATACATCCCGCAGCTCGATCCGATCACCCATGAGGGCATGACGATCAAGGATGGGCGCGCCTATCCGCCGAATGCGCCGGGACTCGGAATCGCTTGGGATTGGGATGCCATTCGCAAAATGGCGCTCGTCGATTTGAAACTGTGAGGCTTACCATGACACCCGAAGAACGACTTGCCCAAATGGGATTGACGCTGCCGCCGGTTCCCGTCCCGGTCGCCAATTATGTGCCTTACCGTTTCGCTGGCAATTTTCTCTATCTTTCGGGGCAAGGGCCCAAGCGTGCCGATGGCACCTATCGCGCGGGGCGGCTCGGCCGCGACATATCGATTGAGGATGCGTATGCCGAAGCGCGTCTCACAGGGCTGCAATTGTTAGCTGTGGCAAAGGCCGCGCTCGGCGATCTGTCTCGCATCGAAGCTGTTGTGAAATTGCTTGGTATGGTCAATGCGGAGCCGGACTTCTCCGATCATCCCAAGGTCATCAATGGTTGCTCGGATCTTCTCGTTGACGTGCTCGGCGATGCCGGGCGCCATGCGCGCTCGGCGGTCGGCATGGGGTCTCTGCCCAATCGTATGGCCGTCGAAATCGAAGCCATCCTTCTCGTGAAAGCGTAAATCATGTCCGATATGGCCACGCTCAAAAGCCGCATTCAACGTGAATTCGGCACGCCTGCCGTCGTCATCGATCTCGATGTGGTCGAGCACAACATCAAGAAAGTGCAAGCGCTTTGCGATGCAGTCGGCGTGCAAAACCGGCCGCACATCAAGACTCATAAATCGCCTTTGATCGCCAAGATGCAGATGGAGCATGGTGCGAGCGGCATCACATGCCAGAAAGTTGGCGAGGCGGAGGTGATGGCCGAAGGTGGGATCGATAAGATACTCATCAGCTATAATATTTTCGGCGAAGAGAAGACCGGTCGTCTCGGTGCCGTCTTGAAGAAAGCGGACATCACTGTTGCAGCAGATAATCCGACCGTTGTGGCGGGCCTGCCGCACGCAGCCGAGGTTGCAGGCCGCGATCTCGGTGTCGTCGTCGAAATCGACACGGGTCGCAAACGCGCCGGCGTTGAAAATCCGTCTGAAGCGATTGCACTCGCCCGGGATATAGCCTCGCGAAAGGGGCTGAATTTCCGCGGTTTCATGCTTTACCCGCCGGAAGACAAGATGGCGGAAACGCAGAAATTCTTGGATGAGGTTTTAGCCGCCATTCGTGCCGATGGGCTTGATGCTGAAATCATTTCGTCGGGCGGAACGCCGAACCTGCTCAATCTCGGCAAGATCAAAGGCGTCACCGAACATCGCGCTGGCACATGCGTCTTCAACGACCGCATGATGATGGCCGCTGGTTACGCTTCGCTCGACGAATGCGCGCTACGCGTTTATGCGACGGTGGTAAGCCGGGCTGGTGCAGACCGTGGTATTCTCGATTCCGGTTCAAAAACGCTGACCAGCGACACGGGATGGGGGCTCGAAGGCCATGGCTATCTCATCGAGCATCCGGAAGCAAAGATTGCGCGCTTCGCCGAGGAGCACGGTTTCCTCGATCTTTCGGCGTGCAATGATCGGCCGAAGGTGGGCGATGTCGTCCGCGTTGTGCCGAACCATGTTTGTGTTGTGGTGAACATGGTCGACCGTTTGGTCGCGGTGCGCGGCACAGAGATCGTCGGTGAAATTCCTGTTGCAGCGCGGGGCCGATTGACCTGATCCGAGCCGCTCTCGAAACATTGCAAGGGTCGCTACATCGCCTCGCGCCTCACGATGAGGATGCGAAGCGGCGTTGCGACCAACGCGTGCGCTAGACCTTCAGCTTCTTCTTGAAGCCCGCATGCGATTTGGCGAAACCGTTGCGTTCGTAAAATCGATGCGCGTCAAGGCGGGTATTGTTGGATGTGAGCTCAATTTGCGACGCGCCATGCCCCCTTGCATAATCTTCCACAAAGGCAAGCATTTGCGCGCCTATGCCAAGTGAGCGCATATCGGCGCGCACTTCTACAGAGCGCAATTCCAAACGCCGCGTGCCCCGGCCCGTAAGGCCGGGTAGCAGTGTAAGCAAAAATGTGGCGATCACCGTGCCATCACTCTCGATCACCATCAGTGCATCGCGTGGATTGGTGTCAATCTCGTCGAATGCGGCTTCGTAAACGGATCGGTTAGTTTCATTCCACGCATCGCCATGCCCGCCCTTATCATCATCGGCATAAAGTCCAACGATGACCGGGAGATCGGCGCGGATGGCACGGCGGAATGTGAGCGTGTTGCTCACGCAGCACGACTTTCTTGCGGCAGCAATTGCTCGCGCGTGCCAAAGCCCGGCAACGCCTCGAACCGCTTCATCCAATCGCCGATATTTGGATAGGCGGTGAGATCGTAGCCGCCATCCGGCGCATAGACGACGACGCCGTAAACATCGACATCGGCAAACGTGGGATGCTCGCCAACGAGCCAATTGCGGCCGCGCAGCCAATCGTCAAGCACTTGTAAGGCCGCCTTCCCTTCTGTCTCATATTGCGTGACGACGGCGGGATCCATCTGGCGGATACCAAGTTTCACAGCGCGTGGGCGGTAAATGTTGAGTGCGAGGCGGTCAAAATCCCACAGGCACCATTCACGCGCCTGAATCCGCTCCTGAAGCGTCGCGCCGCCGAGCTTGCCGGTTTTGTCCGCCAGATAATCGAGGATGGCGGCCGATTGACACAGCACCGTGCCGTTTGAGCGGTCCTCCAGCGCAGGCACCTGGCCGAACCGATTTTTGGCTAAAAACTCTGGTGTCTTGTGCTGCCCGTCGCGTAAGGCGATGCTTTCATAGGCATAAGGCTCGCCTGACAAGGACAAAGAGAGAGCGACCTTGTAGGTCGGGCCTGACCGAAAAAATCCATAAAGAACGAATCGTGCGGCCATTGCTGCCTCCCCCTTGATTTGCCGCAATGCTAGAGCATTTGAACGGGAAGCGGAAAGCCCCCGTCCTGCCATGGAGTTTTTTCACTTTGACAATGCCTGAGAGCTTTATGCCCGTCCTCGACTTCGTCCGGGCACATCAGGGCTGGGCGCCCTTCATCGTTTTTTGCCTCGCTTTCGGCGAATCACTGGCTTTCCTGTCGCTGCTCATTCCGGCAACCGTGTTGCTTTGGGGCATCGGCGCCATGGCTGGGGCGTCAGGCATCGAGTTTTTGCCGATGTGGTTTGGTGCATTCATGGGTGCCGTCTTGGGCGACTGGCTCTCGTATTGGCTCGGCTACCATTATCACGATCAAATCGCGCGGATGTGGCCTTTGAAAAACCATCCGCAATTGATAACGCGCGGTCATGCCTTCTTCGAGAAGTATGGCGCGCCCGGCGTGTTCTTCGGGCGCTTCATTGGCCCGCTGCGCGCCACCGTTCCGCTTGCAGCAGGGGCCTGCACCATGCCGCAAATTCCATTTCAAATCGCCAATGTACTCTCTGGTGCCGCATGGGCCTTCTTGACGCTCGCCCCGGGCACGCTTGGCATTCAAATGGCGATGTGATGTGAGGGCGCTTGCCCTCACATCCGTCTCGGTCAAACGTTCACCTGCGTCCCAATCTCCACGACACGCCCCGTTGGGATTTGGAAATAGGCCGTTGCATCGCTGGCATTCGAAAAGAGCCAGATATAGAGCCTTTCCTGCCAGCGCGGCATGAGGCTGCGCTTAGCAATGCGCAATGTTCGTCGTGAGACGAAAAACGATGTTGCCATGATGTCGAACTTCCAACCCAGTTTCCGGCACAATGCCAGCGCGCGTGGAATGTTCGGCTCTTCCATGTAACCAAAAACCATGGTCACACGCATGAAACGCGGATCGATTGTTTCGATGCTGACACGATCGGCGTCATCTATGCGCGGTAGCGTCGAATTGCGTATGGTGAGGATAACATTCATCTCATGAAGCACCTTGTAGTGCTTCAGGCTGTGCATCAGCGCCGTCGGCGTGACATCCTTGTCACTCGTCAAGAAAACAGCCGTTCCTTGAACGATCGGTGGCGGCTTACGCATCAACAGCTCGACCATGCTGGCCAGCCCGGTCTCGTTCGCCTTGATTTTTTTCGATAACAGATCGGAACCGCGCACCCAAGTCGCCATTGCGACCATCATGCCGAGCGCAAACAGCACCGGCACATAGCCGCCATCAACGATCTTTAAGGCATTGGCACCGAAGAAGAGGAGGTCGATAACAAGAAAGGGTGCGATCAATAAGGCGGCAGACCAAACAGGCCATTGCCAATGTTTCCACACGACGATGAAGGCAAGGCAGGCTGTCACCACCATCGTGCCTGTCACGGCGATGCCATAGGCCACCGCAAGCTTGCTCGACGACCCGAAGAAGATAACAAGGAACAACACACCAATCAGCAGCAGGAAATTGACCTGCGGCATATAGATCTGGCCCTCCTGAGACGCGGAGGTGTGTTGAATGTCGAGCCGCGGCAGAAGGCGCAGCTGAATTGCCTGCCGCGTCAACGAAAAGGCTCCGGTAATCACAGCCTGACTCGCAATAATGGTCGCAAGCGTTGCAAGGATCACAACCGGCAACAAAGCCCATGAGGGAAAGAGAAGGAAAAACGGATTCTCAACCGCTGCGGGATTGGCGAGGACGAGAGCGCCCTGCCCCAAATAGTTGAGCCCGAGCGCGGGAAACACGACGGCCATCCAAGCGATCCGGATCGGCCTTCTGCCAAAATGGCCGAGGTCCGCATAAAGCGCTTCAGCACCTGTCACTGCCAGAAAGACGGCACCAAGCGCCACAAGCCCAGCCTTGCCATGGCTCAGCATAAAACCGACACCAGCCATAGGATTGAACGCCGCAAAAACTTCCGGATCATCGGCGATGTGGATCAATCCGCCGATCGCCATCACGATGAACCACACCAGCGTAATCGGTCCGAACCAATTGGCGACATGGCCCGTGCCAAAACGCTGCACAGCAAATATGGCAAATATAATCGCAATCGTAATCGGTAGAATGAAGGGATCGACCGCGTCGGTGACAAGTTTCAATCCCTCGACTGCCGATAGAACTGAAATGGCAGGCGTGATCAGCGCATCGCCATAAAAAAGCGCAGCACCGGCAATTCCAAAAATAAAAACAAAGCGCGAACGATAGCCGAGCGCGCGTTGCGCAAGCGCCATAAGCGAGAGCGTGCCGCCTTCGCCTTCATTGTCGGCCCGTAAAAGGATAACGACGTATTTCAGCGTGACGATTAAAAATAGGGTCCACAGAATCAACGAGACAAGGCCAATGACGTCAGCGCGTGCGATGTTTTGATGATGCCCGCCTGCGGTCAATGCTTCGCGAAACGCGTAAAGCGGGCTTGTACCAATATCGCCATAAACGACGCCGACAGCGCCAAGCGCCAGACCAAAAGTGCCCGCAGGTGCAGGCTGAGTGCCGTGAGGCGAGTGTCCGTGATGTCCGGAAGAAGCGCTCGTCGCATCGACACCGGTCGGGTCCTTGCCCGTTATACCGGATGTCATGTTTGCTCTCTCAAGCTTAAACCGCGCAAATCGGCGGCCGCGGGGTGAGCCTTTACTCCCAGCAGGATTCAAGCGCAAGTACAAAAAAAGGGGCAGAAAGCTCTGCCCCTTTTCTACAATTCAGTTGCGTACGATTCACTCAATTCCCAATTTCGCTTTGAGAATGTCGTTTACCGCTTGTGGATTGGCTTTGCCACCCGATTGCTTCATCACTTGGCCGACAAACCAGCCGATCATCGTGGGCTTCGCTTTTGCCTGTTCCACCTTATCGGGATTGGCGGCAATGACGGCATCAACAGCAGCTTCAATCGCGCCGGTGTCAGTCACCTGTTTCATGCCGCGTTGTTCGACGATGGCCTTCGGATCACCGCCTTCGGTCCAGACGATTTCGAATAAATCCTTTGCGAGCTTACCCGAGATCGTGCCTTCACCGATCAGGTCGACAATCGCTCCGAGTTGGGCGGCCGAAACTGGCGACGCGGTGACGTCCTTGCCATCCTTGTTCAGGCGGCCGAAGAGTTCGTTGATGACCCAGTTCGCTGCGGCCTTGCCGTCGCGGCCTTTAGCCACGGCTTCGAAATAATCTGCGCCTGCCCGTTCGGCGACAAGAACGCCGGCATCGTAAGATGTCACGCCATAATCGGCGATGAAGCGCGCCTTCTTCTCGTCCGGCAATTCTGGCAGGCCCTGCTTCAAATCATCGACAAAGGCTTGCGAGAATTCGAGAGGCAACAGATCGGGATCGGGAAAATAGCGATAGTCGTGCGCTTCTTCCTTCGACCGCATCGAACGCGTCTCGCCCTTGCCGGGATCGAACAGGCGCGTTTCCTGATTGATCTTGCCACCATCTTCCAGAATGCCAATCTGGCGGCGGGCTTCATATTCGATCGCCTGACCGATGAAGCGAATCGAATTCACGTTCTTGATTTCGCAGCGCGTGCCGAGCGGTTCGCCCGGGCGGCGGACCGACACATTCACGTCGGCGCGCAGCGAGCCTTCTTCCATATTGCCGTCGCATGTGCCGAGATAACGCAGGATGGTGCGCAGCTTCGTGACATAGGCGCGCGCTTCGTCCGACGAACGCAGATCGGGTTTCGACACGATTTCCATCAATGCCACGCCTGAGCGGTTGAGATCGACGAAGCTCAACGTCGGAGATTGATCATGGAGGGATTTGCCGGCGTCTTGTTCGAGATGCAGGCGCTCAATGCCAACCGTGATCTGCTGGCCATCGGGCAAATCGACGAGCACTTCGCCTTCGCCGACAATCGGATCCTTATACTGCGAGATCTGATAGCCCTGCGGCAAATCTGGATAGAAATAGTTTTTACGGTCGAAGACGGAGCGCAAATTGATTTGTGCCTTCAGGCCCAAGCCCGTGCGGATTGCTTGCGCTACACATTCAGCGTTGATCACGGGCAACATGCCTGGCATGGCCGCATCGACGAGCGAAACGTGATCGTTCGGGTCGCCGCCGAATTCCGTCGAGGCACCGGAGAAAAGCTTTGAGCGAGAGGTCACCTGCGCATGGATTTCCATGCCGATGACAACTTCCCAATCTCCGGTTGCGCCTTTGATTAACTTCTTCGGGTCCACAGTCGCGTTCATCGCTCTGCCCTCATTCAACATTTTGAGCTGGCCGCATCACGCGGCGCGCTGCGAAGCCAGCCAAAGCCCATGCAATGCCGGCAAAAATCCGGAACAGAACATGAGGCCCCCAAAACCGATAACCGCCATCGAACCAACCAAAGCCGATCAGCGATGCGAAAAATCCAAGAACCGTCCCCGCCAAACCCGCTGCCAATCCTGCCAAAATAATTTTGGCAGGCTGGCTCGCATTCCATCCCATCCACAGGCCAATGATGATGACAACGGGATCGATGAAGGCAAAGAGCAACACGCCGCGAAACGGCGCGAGATCATGGGCGAGGCGGGCCAACGTTTCCACTTAAGCCCACCAGCGCTGCGGCAAGGCGATGCGGCCTGCGGCCTGCTCGATCACTTCGCCGAGCGAGAACAAAGTCTCTTCGTCGAAGGGACGGCCGATCAATTGCAGACCGAGCGGCAGACCTTCAGCGGACAAGCCGCCCGGAACCGCGATGCCCGGAAGCCCAGCCATATTCACAGTCACGGTGAACACATCGTTCAAATACATTTCCACCGGATCGGCGCCGCTCTTTTCGCCAATGCCAAACGCCGCCGAAGGCGTTGCGGGCGTCAGAATCGCGTTGACGCCCTGCGCATAGACCTTTTCGAAATCTTGCCGAATGAGCGTCCGAATTTTTTGCGCACGAACATAATAGGCGTCGTAATAACCGGCGGAGAGAACGTAAGTGCCAATCATGATGCGCCGGCGCACTTCCTTGCCGAAGCCTTCTGCGCGCGTATTCTCATACATCGAGACGATGTCCTTAC
>JAIYCE010000015.1 GCA_027488155.1 Hyphomicrobiales bacterium
AGTTGATGTGTGTTGATCACATATTCGATCAATGTAACCCCATTCTTGAGCAGGACATCATGCGTCACATGCTCCGGCTTGGGGACTTCTTTCCCATCGAGCAAAAGCCGGATCGGGAAATCCTGAGGAAAATCGAAAGCAACCGCTGTTGGCCTTTGCGTCCAAAGCCATTCCGCGGCCTCTCGCGTAAGCCAAGGCGCTTCTGTCCAGAAACTACGATCGTGATAATTGCGGCGGGAATTCCAAGCCGTCGACAACAAGAGAATTTCGCCTTGTGGACCGCCGGGATCGGCTTTCTCTAACTGCTCAGGTCCAATCGCCTGATTGTCCGGCACATCGCGTAAATTCAAAATGCGACATGGACCAACGACATGCGAAAGTGGCGTCTTTTCAATCGTGGGCGCTCCACCTACAAAATGAGCCATAGCATC
The DNA here is from genome assembly GCA_027488155.1 of Hyphomicrobiales bacterium. GTDB lineage: Bacteria > Pseudomonadota > Alphaproteobacteria > Rhizobiales > Beijerinckiaceae > TNE-4. Next base: position 432 of record JAIYCE010000015.1, read on the forward strand.
GACATGCGAAAATCCATGACACGTTGTCGCAATGCGCGTGACCCGAAATTGATCGCCCGCTGCAATATCGCCCTTAATTGTAATGTCCGGATTCCACCGGAAATGTGGACCGACAGGCATTGAGAGATCGAAGATTTGCATGGGCTTAAATCCGGATTGAGTAGGAGATTAACGTTCTGCCTGCATTGACAACAGACGCTTCAAAGCGATTGCAGTTCCGATCACACCCTTGTGCCGCCATCGACCATAAGAGTAGCTGCTGTGACAAAACTAGCCTCATCACTAGCGAGCCATAGAATAGGATGAGCCACCTCGCGCGGATCGGCCCAGCGCCGCTGGAGATTGTGATCAACCTTCTCGGCGCGTAAATCCTGCTCGGATTTGCCTTGTGAAGCGAAGCGGCGAACATGAAACGGAGTCAAAGTAAGGCCGGGGCACACCGCATTCACTCTGACCTGATGCGGTGCTTCTTCAAATGCCAATGTCCGGGTGAGTGAGAGGATGCCGGCCTTTGCAACGTCGTACTGCCCCATTCCAGCGCGAGGATTGACCGCATGGGTCGATGAAACATTGACGATGTTGCCTTTGGAGCGCCGAAGCGCCGGCAGTGCCTCGCGACTGAGAAAGGCATAGCTCAGTAAATTGGTCGACAGTATCTTTTGCCACGTCTCGGCTTTTGCATCGATCATGGCTTCATAAGATCTGATCCCTGCATTGTTGACCACAATGTCGATCGAACCAAATTGGCTGAGCGTGGCATCGACGATTGCCTTTGAGGAATCTTCGACGCCCATATCAAGTGCTAGTGCCTTCAACTGCGCTTTGGCATGATCGCGCTCGATTTCCGCCATTACTGATTTAAGTGCATCAGCATCAATATCGACCAGAACGACTTGACTACCCTCTTCGCAAAACCGCCGCACGGTCGCCGCGCCGATACCCCCCGCAGCGCCGGTAATGATCGCTGTCTTCCCTGCTAAACGCATGATCTGCCCCTCAACTTCCAAGCGTGATGTTTTTTTCAAGGGCAAGCTTACCGCGCATTGACCGCCATAGACCAATCACGCTGTAAATTGTCATAAAGACACCGCAAACTGGTAGAGACGAATACCAGTAAATGCGGTCGATTCTTAGAAAAGGCGTGGTCTCGCTCGACATTTCTACAAATCGAAGCCCGTAGAACACTAGGATCAGCGCGAAAGTAAGCATGCAGATTTGAATCAGGACCTCTAGAGCGGGTTGATATTTGGGCGGCAAGGCATCCTCAATCACAGTGACGCGATAAAGTGCCCCTTCCCGCCAAAGAGCAACGGTCGTGATAAAAGTCATCCATGCAAAGAGCAGTTCGACGACTTCGTCGTAGCCTGAAATTGCGATAATTGGAAAGGTTCTGACCAATACTCCGAGTGCTAAAAGAACGAACAAGCCTATAAAACAAATAATCGCCATCACCTTGAAGACAAGCGCCAAACCAAGATCGAGTGACTTTAGCAATGCGATCATGGCGCGACTCCGAAACCGAAAAAATGCGGAAGCCAGAGCGTAATTGCAGGGATATAAGTAACAAGCATTAATACGAAGATGAGTGCTGCAACATAGGGCATCAGCTCCTTCGTGATCTCCGCTATCGATATCTTGGCAATGCCCGCAACGACATAGAGACATAACCCCACAGGCGGTGTCACAAGTCCGATCATGAGATTGAGGACGAGTATGACACCGAAATGAACCGGATCGACACCAATCTTCAACATGACCGGCAGCAGCACGGGAAATGTGATAATCATAATCGCAATGCCCTCAATGAACATTCCGAGGATAAGCAGAACGACATTGATGACGAGAAGGATCACCCAAGGTTCGGTCGAGACCGACAAGAAGGCATTCAAGATCGCGTTTGGAATTTGCTGCTGGATCAAAACCCAACCGAACGGTGCCGAAACGGCAATGATGATCATCACCTGTGCAGTTTGTTTAGCACTGTCCCAAAAAACATCGACCACTTGCGCCCATCGAAGCTCACGATAAACCGCGACGCCGAGGATGAGAGCATAGGCGGCAGCAACCACAGCGGCTTCTGTCGGCGTTGCAATCCCAGTAAAAATAACCAACAGGATAAGCGGCGGCAGGATGAGTGCCGGTGCAGCGTTGAAGACAACGCCAAGTGCAATGTTCACAGGCGGCAAAGCGGCGCCGCGCGGCAGGTTCTGCCGTTTGGCAACGATCGCAATCACTACCATCAGTGCGACTGCCATCAACAAGCCCGGAACGATACCAGCCAAAAATAACGCACCGACTGAAACGTTAGCCAAGCTTCCATAAATTACAAAAGGAATGCTGGGTGGAATGATCGGCCCAATCGTCGATGACACTGCCGTAATCGTCGCGGAAAACCGGCTTGTATAACCGGCTGACACCATCGCTTTATGTTCGATGACTCCAAGCCCAGCCGCGTCCGCCACAGCCGATCCCGACATGCCGGCAAAAATCACGCTGCCGATCACGTTGACATGCGCCAAGCCGCCGCGAATGCGCCCCACAAAGAGTTGAGCAACACGAAAGATACGCTCTGTCGTACCGCCTGCATTCATCAAATTGCCAGCGAGAACAAAGAACGGAATAGCAAGTAAAGGAAATGAGGTCGTTCCGGCATAAGTACGCTGGATGAAGATGATCAAAAGATCCGGTCCAACCGCGAGCACCATGGTACCAGCGGCGATTAGACCAAGAGCGACAGCTATCGGAATCCCAAACAGAATCGCGATGCAAACGCTTATCAGAAGTGATGTGACGATCATGAATTCACCAAGCACGCACGAAAAAGCCGAGGGCGGTGCCCTCGGCTTAAGGCCGTTGGATTAAGACCGAGCAGCTGCGACGAATTTACCCCATGTCGTCCAGGTTTCTTCACCGAGTACTTTTCGCAATTGATCGTAAGCAGGACCCATCTTGTCGCGGAAGGGAGCCACGTCAGGTCGTGTTACGGCTACACCGGCTTTTTGCATATCGGCGATATAGCGTTCTTCATTGTCTCTGACAGTTTTGCGCGCGGCCGCACCGGCCTTTGTTGCCTCTTCCGACACAATCTTGCGTTGATCCGCTGTCAGCTTGTCGTTCCAGACTTTTGGGTTCGCAGCCAACATGATCGATGTGTAGATATGCTTCGTCAGTGCGAGATTGTTTTGCGCTTCGAAAAACTTCGCAGCATAAGTCGTCGCAACGGGGTTATCTTGGCCATCAACCGCCTTGTTGGCGAGCGCGAGGTAAACCTCTTGGAACGCGATGGTTTGCGTCGTGGCACCAAGTGCCTCAAAGGCGGCTTTAATTGCCAGTTCGGGCGGCACACGGAGTTTCAAGCCTTGAACGTCGGCCGGGCTATTCACCGGACGGCGGCTGTTTGTGAGCGCGCGGAAGCCCCATTCAAAATTCGCAATCCAGGTGAATCCTGCCGCTTGAAGCTGCGCCGCCAACCAGTCGCGACCCGTAACGTCGAGCGTCTTGTGGGCATGCTCATAGCTGTCGAACTGATAGGGAATATTAACGACGCCGATCGTCTTCGACATCGCCTCGATATTGGCAGGGTTGAGCAGGATCATATCGATCGCACCCAAACGTGTTTGCTGTGCGGTTTCAGTCGGTGAGCCTAACGCGTTATTGGCGAAGATGGCGATGTTGACCTCGCCCTTCGTCCGTTCCGCGATGCGCTTGGCCATCGCTTCGGCTTCGATGTTCACCGGATGTGCCGCGTCGGCCGGGTGGGTCAGTCGTAAATTGACGGCGGCCCGTGCTGAAATGATGGACGGTGCCGACAGGGCAAAAGCTGCGCCGGCGGTTAAGACCGTACGGCGAGATATTGAGAGCTTAGACATTTCGTTTCTCCCGAGATCACAACCGGTTAGCCCGGCCTTGGTGTGCGGTTCAGAGTGAGCGGTTGTACCCCCGCGATGGCTTCGAGCGACTCCCGGCCAATCTTGTATACAAAATGGAGCTAAGGTTATTTCAAACCACCCGTCAAGAGCCTGACAGCCGGGAATTACGTGCATTCGCGGCTCTTACTTGCACTCGATGGCGGTTCTGAAATGTCGTCTTTCATGCGCGCAATCACAAGCGACAAGCCGTTGCGAACATGATTAGCCATATGCTGGGCGGCTTGTTCTTCATTACCCGCTTTCAAAGCGCCGAGGATCGTTTCATGTTCTTGGATGGCGGCGGACCAGCGCGGCGGCCATAAATTCGACGTGTACCGCGCGCGATCGACGCGGAGCGCCAAAAGATCCCAAACCCAGAGAAGAACCTTGTTTTCGGCAAATTCGATGATCTTGCGATGAAAAGCCTTATTGGCCTCAAAATAACCGGGCAATTCATGCCGCGTGTGATGCAAATACATAGTATAATGAAGAAGGCCCAATTCGGCGATTTTAGCCTCGTTCATATGCCTCGCGGCTAATCGTCCAGCTAAACCTTCAATCGTAGCGACCACCTCCACAAGCGAGGTTAGCTCCTCAATGTCCATGTCCGACACGATGGGTGAATGATTGGGCCGAACAATAATGAGGCCCTCTTGCGCCAACGTCTTCAGCGCCTCACGGATAGGCGTTCTAGAAACCTTCAAACGCTCGCAGAGTTCGCGTTCATTGAGCCTTGATCCCGGCGGCAAAACCCCCGTGACGATTTCATTCCGCAATATGGCGGTCGTGCTACCCGACAAATCCCCTTTGCGACGCTCCTCGCCAACAGGCACGAGCGTCAGTAAACGGGTGAGAGGGCTCAAATCGTCTTGAGCGGTCACAATACCTCCGCGATTTCCGCCAAAATCTAACAAACTTAATCTTGTATGCAAGTGTTAGGATCGGTTCGGCCGGAGAACGCACCGCTCCCCTGCCCCACGGGGCAAGCGACCGGCCGCGCACCGGTAATACAAACCCCTACTGGACCAATCTTGTGGGACGCCAAGCCCCAATTAGCCTTCGGCGCGCTCTATTCTACAGGCGGCGTCCCATGCGTGTGGAAACTCTCGATCGTCTTCAAACCCCACGCTTGGCCCTTCTTCCGCTCGGTTTCGGTCCACGTCACAGTGTCCCAATCGGGATCGAGAATGAGGCGCGCGCCCGCATTGGCGATCTCGATCCTGTTACCAGCCGGTTCATAGACATAGAGAAAAAACGTTTGTTGAACGGCATGTTTATGCGGCCCGGTTTCGATATAAACACCGTTCTCAAGAAAGATATCCGCGGCCTCTAAAATATGTTCCCGCTGATCAACAGCGTAGGTGACGTGATGAAAGCGCCCCCGCAACCGCGTCGAGTCCCGCGTATACGCGATGTCGTAGCTCTTATTGTTGACTGTGAACCAACACCCGGCAAACGCTCCATTGTCGAGAATGATCTGCTCGGTGATCCGGCTCCCCAGCGCCTTCGGCATAAAATCACGGATAAGCGAAACATCCTGAGCCAGAAGATTCAGATGATCGAGGCGACGCACGGCGCAACCTCTCCCATGATTACGCTGCGCCTGATTTTTGAGTGCCGGCTTTTCATGCGGCGGCGCCACATATTTTTGTGTGTCGAAGTATAATTCAAAGACATGGCCATCAGGATCATGAAAGCGGTAAGCCCGGCCATGGCCGAGGTCGCCATCGCTCCAGCCAATCCCGCAACCCATCGCCTCAATTGCCGCGACGCGCCTTAACAACCCTTGCTCACTTGACGCGCGATATCCAACATGACCGACACCGGTAGTGTTTGACGCGGTCAGTTTGAGCGAATGGAACTCGTAATCGTCCCAGGCTCTCAGATAGACAGCATCTCCGTCCCTCCCGCTCTCGGTCAAGCCGAGAATATTGACGAAGAAATCGAGGCTAGCGTACGGCTTATTGGTAAAGAGCTCCACATGTGCGAGATGCGCCACGTCAAAACAGGGCTCTGGCTTCATTCCCAAACCTCTTTGGCCGTTTCAACGATGAGTGCAAGCTTTGCCCATTGCTCATCTTCGGCCAGAACATTGCCTTCCTCGGTCGAGGCGAAGCCGCACTGCGGCGACAAACAGATTTGATCAAGCGCTACATATTGCGACGCCTCATCGATACGCCGTTTGAGATAGTCTTTCGTTTCGACTCTCCCAAGCTTTGTGGTTACAAGGCCAAGAACAACTTGTTTGCCTTTGGGTAGAAATCGGAGCGGTTCGAAACCGCCCGAACGCTCATCATCCCATTCCATGAAATAGCCATCGACATTGATGGCGTTAAAAACCATTTCAGCAACAGGTTCGTAACCGCCTGAGGCGATGAACGTAGATTTAAAATTGCCACGACATGTGTGCGTCGTAATGATCATATCGGCAGGTTTTGCGGCGGTCGCCACATTGATCATATCGCGATAGATCGTGATGAGCTTCTCCGGATCGTCACCCCGATCCTTTAACATCTGCCGCTGCTCAGGATCGCAGAAATACGAAAGACTCGTATCGTCGAGTTGAAGGTAACGGCAACCTGCGTCGTAAAAGGCCTTCACCGCCTTTGCATATGCCTTTCCCAGATCCGCATAATAATGCTCCATGTGAAGATAAGCGGACGGATCGACCGCTTTCCGGCCTCCACGATAATGGAGCATCGAAGGGGATGGGATCGTCATTTTCGGAACTTTATTCGAGACCGACTTCAAGTACCTAAAATGGGCTAAATGCGGATGGTCGTCAGGAAAGTCGATCTTACCAACAACCCGCACACCATGCCCCTTCGTGGCAACACCTTTGAACGCGATACCTTCCGTCTCAATTCCACGCACGCCGGTTAGGTTTTCAAGAAAATCAAAATGCCAGAACGCGCGCCGGAATTCGCCATCGGTGATGGCTTCCAAGCCTACCTGTTCCTGTTTCTGAACAAGCTTTACGATCTCCTCATCCTCAACCTGCTTTAATGCCGCCGCGTCGATGCTGCCCATACTGTGTTTTTCGCGCGCTTCTTTCAAACGCTGTGTCCTAAGAAGGCTGCCGACCATATCGGCGCGGAACGGCGGTTTACTACGGTGTGTCACGGCCTATTTCTCCCTTCAGCCTGCAGCAGCAAGCCCCAGATAGTGTTCGAGTTGCGCGGAATCTGCGAGTAAATCGGCACTGTGCCCGGACAAGACAACACGTCCGCGTTCAAGGACGATAGCATCGTCAGTCATCCCGAGAATCTTTTTGGCGTGTTGTTCGATCACGATACCCGAAAGCCCCTCTTCACGAAAGAGACGCTGCAAAGCGCGCAACAGTTCCTCTACAATGATGGGCGCAAGACCTTCGGTCGGCTCATCAAGCAGCAACAGTTTCGGATTCAGCATTAGCGCACGCCCGATTGCCAGCATCTGTTGCTCGCCACCTGAAAGCTGATTGCCTAGATTTGATTTGCGTTCGGATAGCCGTGGAAACATGTCGAAAACCCGCTCGACATTCCACGGGCCGGGTTGCGCTACAGCGGTAAGGTTCTCAAGCACTGTGAGTGATTTGAAGATATTTCGCTCCTGCGGTACCCATCCGATGCCGGCATGGGCCCGGTCCTCGGGGTCTAGACGCGACATGTCGCGCCCGTTGAATTGGATCACACCTTTGCGCTGTCGCGTCACACCGATAATCGTGTTCACAAGCGTGGTCTTGCCAACGCCGTTACGGCCTAAAAGCGCCAACGCCTTCCCTTCCTTTACCGTCACATTGACGTCAAAGAGAACGATGGCCTCGCCATAGCCAGCCGTTAATTCCTCAATGCGCAGTAAGTCACGCATGAGAAGCCTCGCCGAGATAAGCTGCCCGGACTGCAGGATCGCGCGCGATTATTGTTGGGTCGCCATCAGCGAGAACACGGCCATTCACGAGCACCGTTATACGCGTTGCAAATCTGAAGATAATGTCCATGTCATGCTCGATCAGCAATACTGAAACATCGGATGGAAGGCTTCCTACGATATTGAGCAATTCACGCCGTTCGGCTTCCGGCACGCCCGCAGCCGGCTCATCCAAAAGCAATACGCTCGGCTGTGCGGCAAACGCAGCGGCAATCTCAACCTGTCTCTGCTTGCCATAGGGAAGCGACGCGATCGAATTATCCATAATGTCTTCCAGCCGAAACTGGGCGAGAATGGCAGCGGTCTCTTCAATAACACGACGATCATGATCGAGCCGGCTGAAGGCACGAACGCCGTATCCCAGACGCTCAGAGGCCACGAGTGCGATCATCGCCAGAGGCGTCATCGTAGAGAAGAGTTGATTGATCTGAAAAGTGCGAGCCATCCCGCGTTTGACGCGCGACTCGCGGCTTAATTGGGTTATATCCTCACCGTTTAATACGACTGTACCGGACGTGGGCTGCAACACCCCGGTCAAAAGATTGACAAAGGTCGTTTTTCCAGCTCCGTTAGGGCCAATCAGCGCATGACGCGCTCCCTTTTCCAAAGTGAAGTCGATTCTATCGGTTGCCATAATGCCACCGAATGTTTTTACCAAGGCGTTGGTTTGCAAGACAGCACTCATGAGCGCTTTCCTCGCACACGAGCGGGCAAACGGGACATGATCAGTTTAACGCCGCCATGGATAAGCGTGCGGCCACGCAAAACAAATAAAACAAGAAAAAGACCAATCCAGAACATCCAATATTGCGGCGTGAATGCGGAAATCGTGTCCTGCAGAAACTTAAAAACAATGGCACCGATCATACCACCATAGAGATACCCCGGCCCACCGATAATGAGCACCAGCATCACATCGGCGGATCGATGAAAGTCCAACACGTCAAGCGACACAAATTGGCTGGTTTGCGCGATAAGCGCTCCCGCAGCACCCGCATAGGACGCTGCGATTGTGTAGATTAGAGCCAGTCTTTGCGATGGCGGCACGCCGGATGCTGCCGCGCGTAAGGAATTGTCCCTGATAGCCCTCAATGATAGGCCGAAGGGCGAATTCATCATACGACGTGCAACAAGAAACAAGACAAAAAGCACGCTCAGCGAGTAAAGATAAGCAGTCTTCCCGAACAGGTCGAAACTAAACAAGCCCAGCACGGGATTAATCGCGATACCCTGCAAACCATCCGCACCACCCGTCAATGAACCCCATGAATTGGCGATTTCATGCAAGATCAAGGCGACACCGAGCGTTACCATCAGGCGTGTCAGATCATTGCCTTTGACGATCAAGGGACTAGCCAAGAGTCCGGCAAGGCCGGATACGATCATGGCAAATGCTAATCCGACCAATGGATCGCCGATCCCGTGTTTCGCCAGCAACCCTGCCGCGTAAGCGCCGAGACCGAGAAAGGCGGCGTGCCCGAGCGAAACAATTCCAGCAAAACCAAGAATGAGATCGAGCGACAGCGCAAACAAAGCGAGAATTGCGATCTCGTTGAGAAGAAGAAGGTTCCGTGGGAACAGCCAGAAAACAGCAAGCGCGAGTAGCCAAAATGCAATCTCAGCGCCATGCCAACGGCGAGAGGCCAAAAGCGAAGCCCGGACTCGATCTTCCAACGTGCTCATGCCCGACCCCGCGCAAAAAGACCATCTGGACGCACGATCAGCAAGATGACCATCAGAACATAGATAATGAAGGCTCCTATTTCCGGTACAAAATACTTACCAGCCACATCTGCTACACCGAGCAACATCGCGGCAAAAAATGGGCCTGTAATTGTCGATGTGCCGCCAACCGTGACGACAACAAGAAAATAGATCATGAACTTGAGTGGGAAGCTTGGATCGAGGCCCATCAACTCGATACCCAAGGCACCGCCAAGCCCGGCAAGCCCGGACCCCAAAGCGAAAGTCAGCGCAAATAATCGATTGACGGGAATTCCAAGGCCGCGTGCGACACGCGCATCGTCGACAGATGCTCGCAAACGGCTTCCGAACCGTGTCTTGGTAAAACCCCATTGAAGGCTGAAAGCCAGAATACCGCAAACAACAAGGACAAAGAGTCGGTACTTGCCAATTCCGACTCCACCAATATTGAACCGGCCTTGTAGCCAAGCCGGGAGCTTGATGATCTGCTGGCTTGACCCCATGAGATAATCTGCGCCGGCGACAGCCATGAAAACGATACCGATGGTAAACATCACTTGGTCGAGATGATTTTTACCATACATCGGCCGATAAAGAACGCGTTCGAGGACAACGCCGACCAATGCCACACCAATAAAGGCAAGCGGCAATGTCAGAAGAAACGGCACGCCCAGCCTCTGCATGAGAATGACCGTGATATATCCACCGAGCATGGCAAAGGCGCCATGAGCGAGATTGACGAAATTCATCAATCCCATTGTCACGGAAAGCCCGCACGCGAGCACAAACAGTACCATGCCATAGGCGATGCCATCGAAAAGAATCGTCAACATGGTGTGGCGGTCCGCGTGCGGTGTGTGTTTATTTTTTTGCGGCTTTTACCGGATCCTTGACCATGGGAATAATCGTGAACTCAATATTGTACAATTCGCCGTCTTTCTTCTCCGTTTTGCGGACATAGATGTTCTGCACGATATCACGTGTATCAGCATCGATCTGAATAGGTCCACGAGGACTTTCAAATGACATGCCCTTCATGGCAGCGATTAGTGCATCCCCATCCGTGTTGCCATTCGTCTTCTTGAGCGCTTCGGTGATTACGCGCATACCGTCGTAACCACCAACACCCATAAAGTTAGGCCGCATGCCGCCATTGGCAGCCTTAAAAGCCGCAACGAATGCCTTGTTGGCCGCTGAATCATGAGCCGCCGAGTAATGATGTGTCGTAATCGCACCAATCGCGACATCGCCGATGCCTGCTAGAATATCATCGTCGACAACATCGCCTGGGCCGATTAGCTTAACGCCGGCCTTGTCGAGCCCGCGTTCCACAAACTGTTTCATGAATTGTGCGCCGATGCCCGACGGCACGAAGACGAAAAGGGCATCCGGCTTGGCTTCGGCAGCGCGCTGCAGGAAGGGCGCAAAATCGGGATTGCGAAGCGGCACGCGGACGCTCTCTACGGTCCCGCCTCCTGCCTTAAACTTGTTTGCAAATGAGTTTTCGGCATCGATGCCTGGGCCGTAATCAGTGACGACGGTGAACACTTTTTTGATGTTATTCTTAAGTGCCCAATCGGCCATCGGTTCGGAGGCTTGTGGCAGGGTGAATGAGGTCCGCACGATATAAGGTGAGGCTTCGGTGATCGTTGCTGTCGCTGCCGCCATTACTATTTCAGGTACCTTAGCCTGTGTGGCAACTTGCGCGGCGGCGAGCGCCAATGGCGTCAGACCGAAACCAGCCAAAAATGCCACCCTGTCATTGACGACGAGTTCCTGCGCCAATCGGCGGGTCGTATCGGCATTGCCTGTGTCGTCTTTTAGAATGATTTCGATCTTCTTGCCGCCGAATGTGTTGCCGTTCTGGGCCAGAAACAGCTTCACGGCTGCGTCGATCTGTTTGCCGGTCGATGCGAAGGGGCCGGTCATCGGCAGGATGAGGCCAATTTTCGCGACGTCCTGAGCGTAAGCTGCCGATCCCATCGCGGCGGCAACCGAAAGCCCAAGCACGCCTTTCAAAAAATGTCTGCGAAGTGTCATGGAATAGTCCTCCCCAAGTGACGAGCGTCTTGGTGACGCCTGCTTGATCTGTTCAGTCCTCATCGCGATAAACGAGACCGGCCTTCGCCAAACTCTCGCGCATCTTATACATGTCGAGACCGAGCTCTCCTGCGGCCAACCGCTGCCGCTTCTCAGTCTCATTAGCTTCACGCGCACGCCCTGCTTCGGCGATCCGTTGTGCCTCGTCCCGGGGCACGACAATCACCCCGTCATCATCGGCCACGATGACATCGCCCGGATTGACGAGCGCCCCTGCGCAGACGACCGGTACGTTCACCGAGCCTAGTGTGGCCTTGACCGTCCCCTTGGCAGAAATCGCACGCGACCAGACCGGAAAGCCCATGGCCGTGAGTGTACGAACATCGCGCACACCGGCATCGATCACAAGGCCGACACCGCCGCGCGCCTTCAGCGAGGTCGCCAACAGGTCGCCAAACATGCCATCGGTGCTATCGGCGGTGCACCCGACCACCAAGACATCGCCCGGCATGATCTGCTCGATCGCCACATGGATCATCCAATTGTCGCCCGGTTGGGCCAGCACTGTCACGGCACTGCCGGCAATCTGCGCACCGGGAAAGATCGGCCGCATATAAGGCTTCATGAGTCCGAGACGCCCCATCGCCTCATGACTGGTCGAGACCCCAAGATCGCGTAAAGTCGCGATATCCTCCATAGCGGCTCGCCTTTTAGTGCGGATCACGATGCCGCTCATGCGAGGCTCTCCAAAGCTTCGGGGAAGAGCCGCTGATAGGCTTCCCCATAGGTCATCGCCCTGCCCGAATTGCGCCCGCCCTGCATCCCGCGATTGAGCGCGACGCGTGTGTAGTATTCCCAGAGATGTTTCTGCGCTGCGAGGACCTCGAACGTTTTCCGTTTCGTCTCCCAAACCTCATCGATGTTGAGGATCACATTAGGTTTGTAATCGCATTGCTCGGGCTGATGTGGTTCGAACAGAAAAACCGGCGGTGCCGAATAGCTGCGCGACGGATCGGGCTTATGCCCGGCTGCTTGTGCAATGATCCGCGCCTCTTGAGCAAAGCGCGTCGCCTCGGGGTGATCGACATTGTAGGGATCGTGAAGTGAGTGTGTGAGCACGAAAGCCGGCTTCAAATCATGGAAGATATCGATGGCGCGTTCCAACATCGCTTCGGTCGTGCGGAGTGGATAATCGCCTGCATCCATGAATTCAATGTCTGCGCCAAGCATGGAAGCCGCGCGTTCCGCCTCATCACGGCGTTGCGCCTTTACCTCTTCTAGCTTTACGCCGGCTTGCTTCCATGCGAATTGGCTTTCACCGCGCTCACCATAGGAGAGGCAGAGGATTTTCATCTTAAACCCTTTTCTCGCATGAAGTGCGATCGCACCCCCTGCCCGCCAGACAAAATCACCGGGATGGGCAGCGATGACGAGCCCGCTTTTCTGACCCATGTTTAACGTTCCTCTTTAACTTCGCCGGCGAAAATCGAACCGGGCACGAAGGCTATTCCATCCATCAAGATACGCGCCGTTCGCAATAAACCCGCTTTCTCAACCATCGGCTTTTCGGCAGTCCCGTCCACAATAAGACTGATCGAAAATTCTCCGGTCGGATGCTCGACGGAAACAATACGCTCGCGGCCGTGCGGCATGAGCGCAACTGACGCCGCAGTCGTGCCGGGCAATGCGGCGGCGGTAGCAATGCTGACAGCGGCAAACACACCAATGGCGGCGTGGCATTCGTGAGGAATAAAACTACGGCTCGAAATTGTGCCGCCATTCAATGGCGGCGCAACAAGTGCAATCTTCGGAACCGCCTTGTTGCCTACATCGCCAAGATTCATCAATGGCCCCGCCGCGAGTCGAATGCGTTCAAGGCGCGCTTTCAATTCACCATCTTTGTTGAGCTCCTCCACGCTTTCATAGCCGGTTCGGTCGATATCGGATGCACGCAAGATGATTACCGGCATTCCATTATCGATCAATGTGCAGGGAATTCCTTCGATGATATCGACGGGATTTCCTGTTGGTAGCAACGCACCGCAGACTGAACCTTCCGTATCGAGAAAGCTTATGGCAATAGGTGCCGACGTTCCCGGCACGCCATCGATCCGTGCAACACCTTCGGCCTTTGCCTCACCCTGCTCGATTTCCAAACTGAGATCCGCGATCGTGCCAGTGTTTAGTGTGCGAACACGCACGACGGTGCGTGAAACGTTCGCATCGACAAGCCCGCGGGCAAGCGCGAACGGTCCGACCCCCGCCAGAATGTTCCCACAATTAGGCGTCGTATCGACTTTGGCTGCTTCGATTCCAATCTGGGCAAAAAGAAAATCGATATCGCAATCAGGAGCGGTCGAGCGGGATATAATGGCAGCCTTGCTTGTCAGAGGATGCGCGCCGCCAAGCCCATCAATCTGGCGTTTATCGGGGGAACCCATGACGGCGAGGAGTACACGCTCGCGCAACGAAGCGTCCGAAGGCAGATCGCTCGCGAGAAAGTAAATGCCCTTCGACGTACCGCCCCGAATAAGCATACAGGGAATTCCGTGCTGCATCGCTCAACCCTCCCCGCCATTCTTGGGTTTCGCGCCGCGCAATTGCGCAGCCGATACGGCAATTGCGAGATCGGGGTTGATACCAAGCGCAGCAAGCATTTCACCGGCCTCAGCCATTTCGGCTGCGCGGCGCACGCCATGTGTGGCAACACGCTCGCGCATGTCAGCGGCCAAAGCGTGAAAATCAATGGCGGGAAATGTCGCTTGAAGGCTTGAGAAAACGTCGTCCTTTACTCCCCAGCATTCTGAGGCTTTGGCGCAATCCACCATCAATGCCTCAAGCCCCTTTATGATGATACTGCGGCAAAGCTTCATGGCTGATGCGATGCCATACTCATCCGAAACAGGCGTCAGGTTCATGCCGAGTGCGTTGAGCCGCTGCGATACGGCGGCGGCAAAAGGGCCGCCTGACAGAATAGGAACTTGCAAACCGGGCTTCAGAACGGGGGCCATCACAGCAGCTTCGATATATGCTGCACCGCTCGCCGCGATCATCTGAGCGGCACGCATTTTGGTAGATGGTGCGGCAGAGTTGATATCAACAAAGATCTGGCCGGGCTTGATCCACGCAACTGCCGCCGCCGCGACAGCTTCCGCCTGCGAGGCCGTGACGGCCGAGAAAATGAAATCGGCGTCTTGTGCAGCACTTTCGGGTGCAGTGCACCACGTAACACCGATGGACGCGGCTTGATCGGCCAAACGCGCGCCTGCAGCGCTTCCCACCAAAATGTCATGGGCTGAAATCCGCACGCCCTCATGTTTCAAAAACCCACGCGCAAAGGTCTGCCCAACCTCGCCGAAACCGATGAATGCAATATTGGCCGTATTTTTGCCGCCCATGGCCGTCCCCAATTAACAGCATCAGCATTCGCGAAAAGAAAACCTAGCTCAAATGAACATATTCGAGTGATTGATGAATAATCTGCAGCTATTTGCTCTGCCCTATGCTTTCTTTGAGCGCACTCGTTGTCAGACGGATCAATAGTTTGGCCGGCGTGGAAAGCGGTGCATCCTTGCGCTTCATTATCCCGAGCGTCCGGCTTACGGCTGGAGCGCGCAGCGGAATGGCTCGCAATCCTTTTTCAGACCCAGCAATAGCGAGCCGCGGCACAATAGTTGCGGCGACGCCCGATTTGACGAGATTGACGGCTGTTGCCACCCGCTGCACTTCATAGCGCCAATCAAGCAATTCGCGTTTTGCGCCAAGTGCATCGTCAATGAGGATCCTGTTGCCTGTCTCGGCACTGATACGGACCAGCGGCACGCCTTGTAATTGCGCCCAGTTCAGCGCACGCGACGCACCGATCTTCATCTCGGGGTGACAAAGAATGACAAACGGTTCTTTAACAACCGACTTGATCTCAAGCTCCTGCCTGTGCGGCGCTGCCAGAGTAATGCCAAATTCTGCTTCGCCGGACTGCACCCGCGCCGCAATGTCGCTTGCCGAATGGTCGAATATCCGGACTTGAACACTGGGATGACTTTGGCCAAACGTAGCGATGACGGTCGGCATCACATGCGCTGCAATCGTCGGCAAGCAACCTAAAGCAATCCGTGCCACAGGCGCTTTTTGTGAAGCGCGTAGTTCGGTCATCGCAACGCCAAGTCCGTCGAAGAGGTGCTGCGCGCGGGGCAGAAGCGCCGCTCCTTCCTCCGTCAACTTTACCTGTCGCGTGGTCCGCGCCAGCAAAGGCGCCGCAAGACTGTCTTCAAGCTTTCTTATGCGATGGCTTAGCGCGGTTTGCGAGAGATTCAAATGCGAAGCAGCAGCCCGAAAACTGCCACGCTCGGCAATTGCCACAAAAGCCTGCAACCCCAAGACGTCAATCCGCACCACTTAGTCCCCTTAGATAGTGTTATGCAATTTGTTCATGAAACAGCATAAACAGCAATAGCATGCATTAAAGCTAAACGATATTGATGTCCCCTGATAAGTCATTCCATTTCACTGCGGAGGGCGCGAACGAAGAATTCTGCGTAATGGCTAAGAGCGGTGCCGCGACGTTTTGCAATGAAGGTTTGGAACGGTGTTGGTTCTTCGATTTCAAGCGTCTTAATGCCACGAATGGCCCCGTCAGCGACGGTAAACTGGTCGATCATCGCGATGCCGAGCCCAGCCGCTACCAACGAGCATACTGTTGTTCCGAAACGGGCACGTATTTGGATGTCGTAGTCGAGGTTTTTCTCCCTGAAGATGCGCGCCATGATCGAACCATAGGGATCATTTGGATCGATCCCGATGAGTGGATAACGGGCCATCTCCGCCGCGCTGATTGAATCGCGTCGAGCGAGTTCGTGGTCTTCAGGCACGATACAGAAAAGCCGCCCCCATGCGAGCGGGACGAATTCCAACGCAGGATGATCGAGCGCATAGCTTATGGCCACCAGTTCGCCACGGTTGAGCAAGATATAATCAATCGCTTCCTCAATCTTGAGGATGTTCAGATCGGCCCTGAGTTTAGGAAAGCGCTGGCGTGTGCGCTGGACCGCCCGTGGCACCATGACATTGGCGATGCTTGGTACGGATCCAATCCTGAGTTCAAAGGGGTCTCCCTGCTTCATCCGGTCGAGCATGGAGGATAACCCGCCCACTTGCGCGAAGATGATATTGACCTGCTCGAATATGTCCTTGGCTTCCTCACTGGGAACAAAACGCCCCTGCCGCCGGTCGAACAACCGTACCCCGAGCGAACGCTCGGTATACTTCATCAAGCGACTGAGGCCGGGCGCTGAAACCCCCAGCAGTTTAGCCGCTCCAGCGATACTTCCTGCCACCATGACAGCACGGATTACTTCAATCTGCCGTAACGTCAGCATGCCCCACCCTCTCTTTTTACAATAACATGATGTTACGGATTGGGTCTATTTTAGTCATTGACGTTACCTCTGGCTTTCCGCTTATTTTTGCAGCGATAGGCATTGCCCGCGGCATAGACCGCCAAGATAAAGGCCGCCATTATCTAGGAGGAAACAGGAATGAAACTTTTTGCAGCGACCCTGCTCGTGTCGGCAACCTTTGTGGCTCCGGCCCTGGCCCAAACCAATGCACCGATCAAGATTATCAATGTCGGCGAACTCTCCGGCCCCGGCGCTACAGTCGGAACGAATTTCAAGAACAGCGCCGATCTCGCCGTTGCCGAAATCAATGCAAAGGGCGGCATTCTTGGCCGCAAAATAGAAATCGTACATTTCGACACACAAACGAATCCGGGTGTCGCCCGCGCGCTTGTGCAGAAGGCGATCGACGAAAACCCCTATGCCATTATGGGCCCGGGTTATTCCGGTTCGGTAAAGGTCTCGGCTCCTCTTGCCGCTCAGGCCGGTATTGCTCAGGTAATGGGCGGTGAGGCTGCCGAACTGACGCAACTTGGCTTCAACACCTTGTTCCGTACCTCATTCGGCCAGCAATCCTCCATGCCGAAAATCGCGAAGTACATCGCCGAAAATCTCAAGGCAAAGAACGTTGCCGTGATTTGGGTGAATAATGACTTCGGCAAAGGTGGCCGTGATATGGTGACCAAAGAACTCACCGCACGCGGTGTTAAGGTGACCGCAGACATCTCAACAGAAGCCGGCCAAGCCGATTTTGCCGCCGACGTGGTTAAAGCCAAAAGCGGCAATCCCGATGCAATCTTCATCTATCTGAATGAAGAAGAAAGCGCCCGCGCACTGCGTGAACTGAAGCGCCAAGGTGTTACCGTTCCGCTCGTTGGCGAAACAACGCTCATTGGCCAGAAAGTAATCGAGCTCGCAGGTGACGCCGCCAATGGTGCACGCGGCCATATCGGCCTCACCGTCGATGCGCCCAACGACAACCTGAAAGCCTATGGTAAGAAGTTTCAGGAAAAGTATAACTACATCCCTGACCACAACGGCATCAAAGGTTATCTCGGCGTCTACATGATCAAGGCGGCGACCGAAAAAATGGGCAAGGTCGACCAGAAGGGCCTGCCTGATGCGCTGAAGGGCCTGACGATTCTCGCTGCCAAAGAACCTGGCATTCTGATGGATCTCACCATCGACAAGAATGGCGATCTTGACCGCGATAGCTTCCTTGCCTTTGTCGAAAACGGCAAGCAGGTCGTTAAGGAAACCCTCCCGAAGATGAGCAAGTAACATCAACAGAGCCCGGCTTCGGCCGGGCTCTCCTTGAATAGCACTTTGACGCGGCTTGCTGCCGCGGACGGCTTCTCTCACCCAAGGTCGACCCCGATGATGAACTTCATCAACCTGATACTTTCGGGCCTTGCGACAGGGGCAATCTATGCGCTTGTCGCCATCGGCTTCACCCTTTTGTGGCAGACCTCGCAGACGATTAATTTCGCGCAAGGCGAATTCGTTATGGTACCGGCATTTTTTGTGTTGGCGACGCTCAACCTCGGGATGCCTCTCCCAATTGCATTGTTGGTTGGTCTCGCCTTGTCGATGCTCGTCCTAGGCGTGTTGTTCAAAAATCTTCTGGTTGATCCTATGCTGCGCCACGGCGTTCTACCGCTTGCGATCTGTACCATGGCACTATCGATTTTCCTGAAGGAAACGGTAAAAGAAGTTTACAGTGCGGAAGCATCCCCCTTCCCATCATTTCTGCCGGAAGGAAATTTGATCTTTTTCGGTGCAAATATTTCCATCCAAAGCGTCTCGATTTTCGTGTTCGCGATTTGTGCTGTGCTCGCCCTTCAAGCATTCCTTGCGCGCACCTCCACCGGACGCCAAATGCAGGCGACAGCACAAAATCCTTATGTCGCCAAATTGCTCGGCGTGCCAGTCGAACGAATGATCATGTATACGTTTCTCATCAATGCAGCACTCGTCGCACTCGCTTCGTTCCTTATCAGCCCCGTCTATCTGGCAAAATTCTCCGCGGGTGAAACACTCGGCCTTGCAGCCTTCATCGCCGCCATCGTCGGTGGATTCAATCAAATTCGCGGTGCCATTGTTGGCGGTCTTTTGCTCGGCATTGTCGACAATCTCGCTGCCGCCTACATCTCGACGCAATATCGGGGCGCAGTTCCGTTGTTTCTCTTGATCGCCGTTATTTTGTTCCGTCCGCAAGGATTGATGGGACGCGCCGAGGAGCGCACTGTCTGATGTCACGCTCGGTTATTCTCAAGACGTTCGGCGTTCTCATCGTCGGAGCGTTGATCTTTCTACCGTTGACGCTCAACCGCTACGGCATCTACATCATGAGCCTCTGGGCTATCATGACGATCGCCGCTATGGGCCTCAACCTCACACTCGGCTATGCCGGCCAGGTTTCTCTGGCGCAAGGCGCTTTCGTCGGCTTGGGCGCTTACACTGTCGCCATTATGATGTCGGCCGGTTTTGGTTTCTGGCTACCGTTGTTGATTGCCATCGTCATCACCTTCGCAGTGGGTTGGCTACTCGGTTACCCTGCGCTACGCGTTCAACACCATTACCTCGCTTTCGTGACACTGGCTTTCTCCACACTCGTCTTTCTCGTCTTCCGCAATGAAGAATGGCTCACGAAAGGGATCTATGGCATCATGGGCTTCAAGCGCCCTTCTGCTTTCGGCGTAAGTTTTCAAAAGCCAATTGAATTTTATTACTTCACACTCGGTGCGCTTGTCTTAGCCTCCGCCTTCATGGCGTGGCTCGTACGCTCACCGTGGGGGCGCGCGTTTGTCGCTCTACGCGAAAATCCCGTTCGTGCGCTCTCGCTCGGTGTCGACACGCGGCGCTACACGCTGATGGCTTTCGCCATCGGTTCGGCTATGGGTGGATTCTCCGGTGCACTTTATGCGCCTCTCGTGGAATTCGTTGATCCGACGCCGTTCACGCTCGCGCTTTCACTCAATCTTTTGATGATGGTCATCGTCGGTGGCTCGGGTTTTTTCTTCGGTCCCTTCCTCGGCGCAGCGATTGGTGTTCTGCTTCCGGAATGGCTTCGCTTTGCTCATGGTTGGTATTTGATCATTTATGCACTCTTCGTAATGATCCTCCTCATCAAAACGCCAACCGGTATTCTTGGCATAATTGAGAATATGATTGCAGCGCGGAAGACGCGAGCAGCATCCGCCGCACGGGCCGCCGCGTCCGCTGGCCTCGACAAAGTGTGAGTGAGGTTAAAGATGACACGCACGCTTATGGAAGTTCAAGGAATTCGCAAGAAATTTGGCGGTATCACAGCAGTTGACGGCGTTAGTTTCGAAGTGCGCGAGGGTGAAATCCTCGGTATCATTGGACCTAACGGGTGTGGAAAATCGACACTCTTCAACTGCATTCTTGGACAATTGCCGCCAACAGAAGGCAGAGTAATGCTCGATGGCGACGATGTGACGGGTTTGCGTCCGTCGGCAATGAACCGGCGCGGCGTCAGCCGCACATTTCAATTGTTGCAGGTTTTCCCTCAACTATCGGTGCGTGAAAACCTTGTACTTGCCGGGCAAGAGCACAAAGGAACGATGTTCACACGCCTGTTTGGCCCGCGCGATGCCGGCCTCACGCCAGACGCCAATCAGATGATCGATTTTTTTCGTCTCGGTCATCTCGCTGAAGAGAAGGCCGGTGGTCTGAGTTACGGACAGCAAAAATTACTCGACGCCGCGATGGCCTTCATGGCTGGGCCACGCATGGTTCTCCTCGATGAACCGGCCGGAGGCGTAAACCTTACAATGCTCGGACACCTTGAAGAACGTCTTCGCGCGATGAACACCGAACGTGGCGCAACTTTTGTCGTGATTGAGCACAATATGGATTTTGTGATGCGGCTTTGCACCCGAGTGGTTGTGCTCGCCGAAGGCAAAAAGATCGCCGAAGGCACGCCTGCGGAAGTCCGCGCCAATCAGGCCGTTATCGATGCCTATCTGGGACATTAAGGAGCTGAGACGATGACAAAACCCGTTCTCTCAGTCCGCGAAATCGTCGCTGGTTATGGCGAGATGACCATCCTCAACGGAACCACATTTGATGTCATGCCGGGTACGATCACCACCGTTATTGGACCGAATGGCGCTGGCAAGTCGACAGTTTTCAAAACAATTTTTGGTATGCTGAAAGCACGATCCGGTTCCATTCACTTTAAAAATAGCGACATCACCAACTTAATTCCACGCAAACTATTGGCACAGGGCTTGTGCTATGTGCCTCAGGGCCGCAATATTTTCCCAGAGTTAAGCGTCCTTCATAATCTTGAACTAGGCGGCATCGCCGCCAGTGCTGAAACCAACATCGCTCAACGGGTCGACTCGATCCTCGAACGCTTTCCTATGCTGCGCCGTAAAGGCCAGCAGCAGGCAGGCACGCTATCCGGCGGCGAACAAAAATTGCTTGAAATTGCGCGTTCGCTTTTGCTCGATCCACAATTAATGCTCATTGACGAACCATCGATTGGCCTATCGCCTATGATGGTGCAGGAGGTTTTTTCGATCATAAAGGAACTTCGTGCCAAGGGCGTTTCAATCCTAATGATCGAGCAAAACGCGCGTTCGGCGCTTGAAATATCGGATGATGGCCTCGTGCTTGAACTTGGACGAACCCGAATGCAGGATCGCGCGCAGGCTCTTCTCAATGATCCGCGCGTCGGACAATTATTCCTTGGCGGGGTCATCGAAGAGAATACTGCCTAATGCTTGGAATGACATCATGACGCGCCTTGTCAAAACAACAGATACGATACTGATGGGCCTTATCGGCTCTGGGATTGGCGCGTCACGGTCGCCCGCGCTCCATCAAAGTGAAGGGCTGGCGCAAGGTTATCCTACTGTTTATCGGCTGATCGATCTCGATGTTCTGAAGCTCGACATATCTGCTTTGCCAGAGCTTTTACAATCCGCCGAGCGAACCGGATTTCAAGGACTCAATATCACTTTTCCATGCAAGCAGGCGATCATCCCATATTTGACGAGCCTCGATACGGCCGCCGAGGCGCTCGGTGCGGTCAATACACTTGTTCTCAGAGATGGTGAACGGATCGGCTACAACACTGATTGGTCGGGCTATGCCGAGGCGTTTAAGGCGCAGATGCAGGATGTATCTCTCGAGCGGGTTGTACAGTTCGGAGCAGGCGGAGCAGGTTCAGCTGTCGCTTATGCGCTTCTCACGCTCGGTGTGAAAAATCTCACTTTAATTGAAGCAGATGCGAGCAAGGCCGAGACGCTCGCAAAGCAGTTTATACCGCGTTTTCCGCACGCGATCATTACAGTGCCGCGCGATCCGGCAGCCGCCGTCGCATCCGCTGATGGAATCGTTAATTGTACACCGATCGGAATGGACAAGTATCCCGGTACCCCCTTCCCCATCGCCTGGCTGAAACCGTCACACTGGGTCAGCGAAATTATTTACTTTCCGCTTATAACAGAATTGCTGCATGAGGCGCGCGCACTTGGTTGCCGCACAATTGATGGCAGTGGTATGAACGTCTATCAGGCGGCAGAAGCGTTTCGTATCATTACCGGTTTGACACCTGATCCAAAACGGATGCGCGGATTTTTCGATGCATTATGACAGGTCATGCGACGTATTGGTGATCGGATCGGGAGCCGGTGGTCTCTCGGCTGCGGTCACAGCAGCATGGCATGGACTTGAAGTCATTGTCGCAGAGAAGGAGCACGTTTGCGGCGGAGCTTCGGCATGGTCTGGTGGTTGGATGTGGGTACCACGTAATCCGCTCGCGGTCCGCTCTGGCATTATTGAAGATATCGAAGCACCGCGGAATTATCTTAAACATGAACTAGGTAATTATTTCAACGGCCCTCGCGTTGACGCATTTCTTAAATTCGCGCCTGAAATGGTATCGTTTTTTGAAAACGAGACTGAACTTAAGTTCGCTGACGGCAATGCCATTGCCGATATCCATGGTGAGAGCCCCGGTGCCGGCACAGGTGGTCGCTCGGTTATCGCGGCCCCCTTTGATGGACGCGCACTCGGCGAAGCTATCGCGCTTCTTCGCGAACCTATGCGAGAAACTTCTTTGTTCGGTATGCCGATCCAAGCAGGTGCCGATCTTTCCGCATTTCTCACTGCGACAAAATCTCTGAAGTCAGCAACGCATGTCGCCAAGCGGCTGGCGCGCCATGCACGCGATATGGTGTTGCATGGCCGGGCGATGCAGCTCGTCAATGGCAGCGCTCTAATTGCCCGCCTCATCGCTAGCGCATGTAGGACAGGAGTCGTCATCGAAACTGAAATGCGAGCGGACCGCCTGATCGTCAATGATGGCCGCGTATCAGCCGTTAGGTTTGACACGCCGCGCGGTGCAGCGGTCATAAAGGCACGACTCGGTGTCGTTTTGGCAACGGGCGGATTTCCACATGATCGCGAACGACGAAAAGCATTGTTCCCACACACACCGACGGGTGCAGAACATTGGAGTGTTGCGGCGCCCGGTGCCACTGGCGATGGCCTCCGTCTTGCGGAAGATGTTGGTGGTATTGTCGAAACGAATATCGCATCGCCCAGCGCTTGGTGCCCGGTATCGTTGGTGCCGCATCGTGACCGAACAATCGGCCATTTTCCGCACATCATCGACCGCGGCAAACCCGGTCTTATCGGCGTCTTGAAAAACGGCCAACGTTTCTGCAACGAGGCGGACGGATATTACGATTATATTGCCGCGATGCTCGCGGCCACGCCTCAAGGCGAGATCGCGCAAAGTTGGTTGATCTGCGATCACCGTTTCCAAAGACGTTACGGGCTCGGCTATAGCAGGCCCGCCCCCATGCCCATCGTTCACCTTATTGACAGCGGTTATCTACTCCGCGCCAACACATTGGCCGACTTAGCACGGCGCTGCGGAATCGACACAACAGGGCTGATCGCAACGATTACTGCATTCAACCGGGATGCGGCCGAAGGAAAAGACACCGCATTTGGACGCGGATCA
>JAIYCE010000062.1 GCA_027488155.1 Hyphomicrobiales bacterium
CACATGTTACTGCTGAACTTCGACGCGAAAAAATGTTGAATAAATGAACCTGGGGGACGGCCATGAAAAATGGATAGATTGCATTATTGGTGGGGCTTGGTTTTTCTGTTTCAGCGCTAGCTCAAAATACAGATTGGCCCAAGACTGCAATTAAAATTATCTCTCCCTATCCAGCAGGTGGCTCTAATGATAGTGTTACAAGGCTGATCTCTGATAGGCTATCACCAATACTGAAGCAGACGATTACGGTCGAAAATGTTCCAGGAAAAGATGGTGTTATAGCATCTGAGATCGTGGCAAAATCTAAGCCGGACGGATCAAACTTTGTAATGCTTGCATCTCCTCATACGGCTAATCATCATTTTTACGAAAAATTGCCTTATGAAACACTGACTGGATTTACGCCGATCGTTCAAGTGGTAAAAGTTCCGCTATTTTTATTGGTTCCAGCTAATTCTCCTATTAAGTCTGTTAGCGATCTTGTGGCTGCTGCGGCGAAGCAACCCTCTTCTTTGAAAATTTCAACAACAGGTACGGGTGGTGGGCCCCATCTGGCATTAATGGTCTTTAAGAGCGTTACTAAAACCGAAATCAATCAAGCTCCTTACCTTGGAGATGTTCCGGCCTTAAATGATATGAAGGCGGGAGATGTTGATGCTGGTATTCACCCCATTATTTCTGCTCTACCGGATATTAAGTCTGGAAAGCTGAGAGCTATAGCAGCCTTTGGATCATCACGTTCAGCTCTTTTGCCTGATGTTCCTTGTCTGGGCGAGTTTGGATACCTCAATACCGAAGTTTATGCTTGGTTTGGTTTGGCTGGCCCAGCTCATCTGCCAAAAGAAATCGTTAGCCGCCTCAATAAGGACGTTAACGATATTCTGGAACAAGCAGACGTGAAGCAAAAATTAGCTGATATGGGTATGGTTCCATTGGGTGGGACTGCAGAGCAATATAGAAAATTCATTTATGAAGATTTTAATAAGTGGAAGACTTTGTCTGCCAAGGAAAAAGCACAAGGGATCGTCAAACAGAAAAATTGACGAGGAAAAAGTAGGCTGATGTTTCATAATGTCAGCTTGCACACCCGCCTTATTATGTTCCCGTAATTTTTTGGTTTTCTAAGATTGTTTTATGGAATGACGGGCGCGTGAGTGGGGCCTGATTAGAGGGGCATAGGCCTGATAAGTGCTGATGAGACCTGATCTGTTTATGTTGTGAAAGCTTTTGATTGTGTCCTGCCCCCTTAAAGTTGAGCCATTATTGTGGTTCCAAATGGGTGGTGGGGTGGCTCGAAAGCTGATTTCGGGTGAGAACTGTCTAGAGATCTTGCTGCAGCTGGAGCTGGGTCTGGATGATGGGGTGGGCTTTGCGAAGTCCTGCCGTTCGGCGCGCTTTTCCTGATGTTCCTGATGCGCGGCTTGCAACTGTTCCTACACGCCCGCCAATAAGACATGTCGTGTTGTGGAGCACTCAAGCAGGCATCGCCCTGCTATGCAGCAACCCCAAATCTCTGCTGCAGCACGCTGAACGTCGCCATCCTGAACATCATCCCCGATGTACGCAGTTGGGTATCAGCGTCCGCGCCTGGCAAGGCATCAAGCCAAGCGTATACCTTGTTTTGATCGAAAAAGGGTTGATCAGTGAACTGCGGAGACCGGATGATTTCCTCACACATCTCACGCAAAGGATCTGCATGGACGCGGTTCGCCATTGCAACTGGCGGCGCCATGAACGGGTGCTTCTGGCGATGGTACAGTTCATCGGTCAGAACGTCGCGCGTGGCTTCACGCAGAACATACTTCTCTGTGAGCCCGTTGATCTTGTAGTCGGTCGGAATGCCGGCAGCATAGGCAGCCACATGGTGGTCAAGAAAGGGTACCCGACCCTCGATGGAGTGCGCCATTTCCATACGGTCTGCCAGCGCCGTGAGCGTAAAATTTGCCAGCTGTGCCTTTTGCTGAAGATAAAGCGAGATATTGATAGCGTTGCGCCCTAAAATTTTTCCTACAACGTCGAACTCCGACACAAAGGCGCGATAAGGTACCGCGCGCATTTCCTCGCCTGCAAAGTCCGGTCGCATGAGCGACAGTGTCGCCTCGAAGGATGCTGAAAATGTGGAAATCCATGAAGGACAAAACCCGATGGCCTTCCGGATGAAGTCCGTGCCTGGCGTTTGCACATCGCCCAGCAGCACGCCCTTGGTCAACGGGTTCAAAGCAATGAGTGCATCGATCGCTGCTCTGCGCTCATCGTCAGTGGAATATTGTCCTCCGAAAAGCACATTATCCCGTCGCTCCATCGGATAGCCCGCGAGCATTTCATCAGAGCCCTCACCTGTGAAGACAACCTTTATCCCGGCATCCCTGACAGCGCGCGACAGGAGAAACTTGGCAATAGAGTTTCCGTTGAAAAGCGTCCTTTCGCTGAACCAGACAGCATCAACCAACGAATCCGCCAGATCCTGCGACGTCACGGGGACTGGAATGAAAGTCGACCCGTTAAAGGCAGCGGTACGCTCGGCAATCGCGGTTTCATCCCATGCCCCTTCGAAGCCGATGGTAAAAGCGCGGATGGGGCGATCCAACCTTGCCTGCGCAAGGCCGAGCACGGCCGAGGAATCCAAGCCTCCGCTGAGATAACAGGCAACCTCCACATCCGCGATCAGCCGTTCTGCTACCGCATCGTCTAGCACCGCTCGAAAACCGGCAATCACTTCGTCTGCACTGCGCGATTCGTTGGCAAGTACCGAAGCCTCAGGATAATGGATATCCCAGTAACGCTCGATGCGCACTTTCCCGTTCTTCGCAATCGCCATGCATCCCGGCGGAACCTGAAATATATTGGCAAACATTGTTCCGTTGGTCCGAACTAAAGCGAAGTCGCGTATCACTTCTACATCGTTCCATCGCGCCGGCACGCCCATGCCCAGTAACGCCTTGATCTCGGATGCAAAGATCACATCGCCGTTCATAACGGCATAGAAAAGGGGCTTTATGCCGAACCTGTCCCGTACACCTATCAATTCGCCGCTTCGGCGGTCTGCAATCACCAGCGCAAATTCGCCCCTCAGCCGCGCGGCAAAGGACGTTCCCATCTCATCGAAAAGATGAAGAGCGATTTCGCTGTCACTGTCTGTTGAGAAAAGATAACCCTTCGCGCGCAACTCGTCGCGGATGGCCCGGTAACCATAGAACTCGCCGTTCACGACAATTTTCAGGTCATCACGCTCATTCCCGATAGGCTGCGTACCGTTGTTGATGCCGATAATGCTGAGACGCACGTGGCCTAGCAATGTCCTGTGGTCCGGCGAGAACCACGATGAAGCTCCATCGGGGCCGCGGTGCGACAGAGCTCGCAAGGCGCGGTTCAAACGGGCTTCATCAATCCACGCATGCGACAACTGCGCCGCAACCAATCCGCACATGCTTGCTTCAATGCTCCTAATGTCGAGGCAGTTCAACCCCAATAGCGTTCAATACAGGGCACAAAAAGGCGTGACAAGTTGACGAAGCGCAGAAGGGACAGTCGCGGCGCGCTATGACCGTGTCCTGCCCCCTTAAAGTTGAGCCATTATTGTGGCTCCAAAGGGGGAGTTTGGAATGGCTCGAAAGCGGCATTGGGATGAGGACTGCCTGAAGATCTTGCGGCAAGTGGAACTTGATCTGGCAGGCGGAGCGGATGTGGCCAAGGCCTGTCGGTCGGCCGGGATCAGCGATGCGACCTATTACACATGGCGCAAGAAGTTCGGCGGCATGGCACG
>JAIYCE010000019.1 GCA_027488155.1 Hyphomicrobiales bacterium
CCCTTCTCGGCCAAAACCTTCGTGATCGCAGCCGTCAAAGACGTCTTACCATGGTCAACGTGACCAATCGTTCCAATGTTGCAATGCGGCTTATTTCGCTCGAATTTCTCTTTGGCCATAGTTCATCCATTGACGTTCGACGCCGCCGGAAGCGGGGCGCTTTGGGACGGGGCGGATTTAGGGTGTTTTGGGGGGAATCGCAAGCCGAGGGGACATTAATTCGCGGAAAGGTGGCGCTCGGGCACCGCCCTCCCGGGAGGCGCAGGTCTGCAGTCGGCTAACCGGGCCGGACCCCGCGGCGCGCACCTGCGATTTGCATAGCTAACAAGGAGCGGTTTATAGGCACAAAATGGAAAGCCTAGGAGGCTACATCTAAAGCGAAACCGCCCCGGACAAGCGAACAAGCTCCCTTAAGGACCTGCATGTTTGTTCAAGAGCCGAGCACGGGATTTCCCGCTTTAAACCGACAACGATGTATCGGGATTCGATCACTGCATCGGTACAACTCATCCAAGAAGATACTTGGATATCGCGCTCCCCAAACTTTAACCCGTACTGAGCTGCTCGTTCAGATAAACAACAAATTCTATGACCAAATTTTCGGCTTCTTAGTTCAGCGGCGGAGTGGCCCTTACCTCGAAGATAAGCCTTCAAAAAAAGCTCAACTGCATGAAAATAAAGAAAGCGGAGTGGCGTTTCCGGATGTGTTGCGGCTATTCTGATGTCTTTAAGAGCTAAAGCAGCAGCAAAGTAGGAGTTGGCAAAGTTAAACAATCCGACTGACGAGGTTCTATCAATCTGATCAATTTCTAAATTGCTCATGAGCGAAAAAACCGGGCGATAAACAAAAATGGAGCGGGTGAAGGGAATCGAACCCTCGTATTCAGCTTGGAAGGCTGCTGCTCTACCATTGAGCTACACCCGCGCTGGCGGAGATATGCCCCGGCCCGGCCCTTTTGGCAAGGCGGAGGGGCGGTTTTGCTTCAGCTCGCCAAGGTTAAGTCCGCCATAATTCAGCCCTTCACTCGTCATGGCGAGGAGCGGAGCGACGAAGCAATCCATGGGAGCCAGCCGAGCTGCGTAACCTTGGATTGCCGCGTTGGGCTCCGCCCTCCTCGCAAGGGCGAGATCTATTCTGAGACGATCAGACGATGCACCAGAGGCGAAGAACCGCCCGAGCCTTCGCGAGGCCCAAAACAAAAATCCCCCGCAGGGGCCAGAGGCCGAACGGCCGCCGCCGGCTTCCCGGCGTCCTAAAACAAAAAAACCCCGAAGGGGCCAGAGGCGAAGAGCCGCCGCCCGCTTCCCGGCCTCCTAAAACAAAAAACCCCGAAGGGGCCAGAGGCCGAACGGCCGCCGCCCGCTTCCGGGCGTCCTCAAAATAAAAAGAGGCCCCGCAAGGGGCCCCTCTCCGCTTGATTATGCGACGCGTCTTATTCCCAGAGCGCGGCCACGATCTTGTTGTCGTCGCCGAGCAGCAGGCTGAGACGGTTCGGATCGACATCGAAGCTGGCGACGCCTTCATTGACTTTGATGACGCGCAGCTTCCACGGCAGCGATTCTTCGCGCACCGCATCGGCGGGCGGGTTGGCCGCGCCCTTGAAGGCGAAGACCTTGCCGATGCATTGCGCGCAATCGGCCTTAGGAGCGGCCTGCTCGATCACACCCGGCAGCGACTTCAGGGCGACGACATTCGTTGCGCCACGCACGCGGATGCCTTTGTAGGGATGGTTGTTGGCGATCGGCAGCAGTGCTTCGACCGGCATGAACGGGCCGGGCTGCACGCCTGAGAGCGGTGCAGCCGCCACGAAGACGAAATCGAGAACGCCATCGGCGGACGGGCCGCGCGTGATCGGCATCAATTGCGGCTGGCCCCATGCGCCCGATGTCACGACGCCGCGCACACGGACGATGTCCATGCCGCCCGGCAAAGCGGAGCGCATCACTTCAACACCTGTGACAGCAAGCACAGGTGCCATCGGGCCGCCCGGCACGGCCGAACCGCCAGCCTGATCGGCTGGTGCGGCTGACGCGCTGGTTGCCGGCGGCGGCGATGCATTCTGCGCAAGGGCAGGCATGGCCAAAACGAGTCCTGCCGTCAGAAGCAGGGATTTCAGCACTGAGGAAGACGATGCAGTCATGATCCACCCTATACAGGTTCGAGTGTGAGAGAAGGCGATGCCTGCGGCGCCTGCGCCGCAAGATTTTCAAAGGCTGCGATCACGATATCGGTCGGCACTTTCTGCGTGAGCGCGCAATAGGACGTATCGGTCGAAGCAAAGCTGCCATTTTCAAACAATTTGTTGATCGGCGCACCGCCGCCACAGACTGAGAAATAGGCACAAGAAGATTCACACGCCGCAACACCCTGTTTGATGTCACGGTGAAGTGCCGAATTGCGGCAACGCTCTTCGATCGTCGCGAGGGGATCGACAAGAATGTTGCCGAAAACAAAATTGTCATAGGCCGCATTCTCAAGCCCGAGCAGCTCGGGTGAGAAAGATGAAACTTCACCGCGCGAACCGATGTTCAGCATGGCGAAAGGCTCAACCTGAATATTGTGGCCTTCGGCTTCTTCGGGCCGGAAGATGCGGCCGATCGCGAGATCGATCTCGCGCACGAAGTGAATGCGACCACTCGCCTGCGCGAGATGCCAAAAACGGCGCAGAAACTGGGCATAGACATCGCTGAGCCCGCGCGTCTCAAACAGGCTCGAGACATGGCTGCCTTCCGATTCCTCGATGTTGAAGCAGACATGATCGATGCCCGCATCGAGATAGAAAGACAAAAGCCGCTCCGGGCTCTGCAATGATGCGGCCGACAAAACCGTGATGACGTGAAACGGCACGTCATGCGCGCGTAAAGTCGCAACGCCTTTCATCGCCTGCGCATGTGTGCCCTTGCCCGAACGCGTTTTGCGGTTTGCATCATGCAGTTCAGCGGGACCGTCGATGCTCACACCAACGCCGACATTCCATTCCTTGAACAGCGCGCACCACTCATCATTGATGAGCATGCCATTGGTCTGGAAGGAATGCTTCACGCGCACATCGACAGGACGATGCCGCTCGATGATGGCAAACGCATCGCGATAGAAGGACGGCGGCACGACGAGCGGTTCGCCCGCGTGCCATACGACCGTCACTTCCGGAGCCGTCCGGTTCATGCCGAACAATTGCGCAAACAAACGCTCAACAATGTCGAGGCTGATTATATGTTTGTCGTTACGGTTCGGCAGATAACAATAGCTGCAATCAATGTTGCAGAAACCGGTCGGCTGGATCACGACCATAGAGGTCGGAACGTGCTCCATGGCTCACCAATTGTGCCAGCCATTGCCCCAATTGTGCCAGCCATTGCCCCAATTGTGCCAGCCGCCATTGCCCCAGCCACCATTGCGCCAACCGCCATTGCCCCAACCGCCATTGCGCCACCACCAGGCGACCTGCTGCGATGGGTCGTCTTTAGAAACAGTCGTGCCGCGCAATTCGATCCCCTGCGCCGCCGATACAGTCGCGCGGATCGATTGCAGCTTTTCAGCAATCTCGGTTTTGGCCACATCGGGTTGCACCGCTGCCGATGCATCCGCTGCACTAAGGCAAGCGGACAAGCCAGCTACGCCCTGCGGAATCAAAGTCGACAGCATGAAGGTGAGTTTTTTTCGGGAGGCGCTCATCTGTGGCTCCGTTACACTTAAGCCGTTACAAAACGGTGCGTTAGTTTTTGACGGCCAACCCTGCAAAGCAAGATGTATTGGATGTCATTCACCCATAATGGGTCAAAATGTGTATAACCCAGCGCGCAAGATTGGATAAAATTTGAAGCTCCGAGCGTAGTGCAGATCTGCCGATCGGCCCCCGCAAACAAAGCGTGACGAGATAAGAAGTGGTGGGGGAAGCAGGACTCGAACCTGCGAAGGCATAGCCAGCGGATTTACAGTCCGCCCCCTTTGCCGCTCGGGACATTCCCCCACATCCGGACAGGCCGGAAAAAGAACCCCGCCGAACCTGCGGGGATGGCGCGCTTTATGCGGATAGGTCCTGAACGTGTCAACCCGAAAAGCCGTCCGTGTGGTGGGAATGGACGCCTGTCCCCGTTCATGCAAAACACGCGCGGACGAAAGGACGAACGTCATGGCTCGCCGCACGGACAGGAACGGACGCGATAGACAGCCGCAACGCTCCGACCAGCGCCGCGATGGGCGTCCCGGTCGAACGCGGCAAGACGACGGCGAACGTCCGGTGCTGCGCGCGTCACAGCCCCTCATTTATGGAATGCACGCCGTCATCGAGGCCCTCGGAAACCCCCAGCGCAAGCTTGGTCGGCTTTTTATCACCGAGAACGCATTGGCGCGTTTGAAAGAGGCAGCCGGCGATCCGCGTCGGCCACCGCTGCTCGTGCGTGGCGACGAGCTAGATCGGCTTCTGCCGCAAGGCGCTGTCCATCAGGGCATCGCCGTGGAAGCAGAGCCTTTGCCGGCGCTCGACATCGAGGATCTGCCCGATGACGGTCTTGTCTTGGTCCTCGACCAGATTACAGATCCCCACAATGTCGGCGCGATCATCCGGACCGCGGCTGCATTCGCCGTCGATGCCATTGTCCTGACAGAGCGGCATAGCCCGGACATGGCGGGCGTGCTGGCAAAAACGGCCTCGGGCGGCCTTGAGCATGTGCCGCTGATCGTCGTCTCGAACCTAGCCCAGGCACTGATGAAGCTCGGCGATCGTGCCTATTGGAGAATCGGGCTCGATTCCGAGGGCCCCGCCCCCCTCGGCACATTGGCCGGAACCCGGCCTCTCGCGCTTGTTTTGGGTGCGGAGGGCAAGGGCTTACGTCGCCTCACGCGTGAACGCTGCGATGCAATGGCACGCCTCGACATGCCCGGAGCCATCAAAAGTCTCAACGTTTCCAATGCTTGCGCCATCGCCCTCTATGCGGTGACCCGCAAAGATTGAGCCCAAACGCCCGTTTTTATTGTGCACCGCACACATAGACGAAGTGCCAGCGTGCACTCAATTCACTGTCCGCTAAAGTGAAAATATTGAAGGGGTGTCGTCCGCGACCCCCTGCGAACCGTCAGGTTCCAATCAAGAACAACGCGCAAAACGCGCGGCGAGGAAACGGCTCGGTCGATCCGGCACAGGGGAGAGAGGCCATCAGCGGTCAATCGTACCTTGCAAAGGAACACACACCGTTTGCGTTCACGTTGCACGCCGCCTTGTGATCAGCAGGGGCGTGCCAGCGCAACTTAATCAGACACTGGACACTCAGGGGACAATGCAAATGAGTATGGCAGCCACCGGTTCGGACAAGGTCCGTCCGATGACAAAAGAGGAAAAGCGGGTCATTCTCGCTTCCTCGCTCGGTACCGTTTTCGAATGGTACGATTTCTATCTCTACGGCTCTCTCGCCGTGATGATCGGCGCGCAGTTCTTCTCCGCGTTCGACACCACAACACGAAACGTGTTTGCGCTGCTGGCATTCGCAGCAGGCTTCCTTGTGCGCCCGTTCGGCGCGCTGGTGTTCGGCCGCCTCGGCGATCTCGTCGGCCGTAAATACACCTTCCTCATCACAATCTTGATCATGGGCGTTTCAACCTTCGCGGTCGGCCTTCTGCCGAGCTATGCGTCGATTGGTTGGGCTGCACCGATCATCCTGATTGTGTTGCGCATGCTTCAGGGTCTTGCACTCGGCGGTGAATATGGCGGCGCAGCCGTTTACGTTGCTGAGCACGCGCCTGTCGGCCGTCGCGGCTTCTATACCTCGTGGATTCAGACGACTGCGACGTTGGGCCTCCTGCTCTCCCTCGTCGTCATTCTGAGCCTGCGTATCTATCTCGGCGAAAAGGACTTCGCTGACTATGGTTGGCGTATTCCGTTCCTTCTCTCGGTCTTCTTGCTCGCGATCTCGGTCTGGATTCGTCTCCAGATGCAGGAATCGCCAGCCTTCCAGAAGATGAAGGAAGAAGGCACGCAGTCGAAGGCACCGCTGTCGGAAGCTTTCGGCCAGTGGAAGAACCTGCGGATGGTCATCATCGCGCTGCTCGGCCTCGTCGTCGGTCAGGCCGTGGTGTGGTACACGGGGCAATTCTACGCCCTTTTCTTCCTGCAGAGCATTCTGAAGGTCGATCTCTTCACCGCCAACGTGTTGATTGCTTGGTCGCTGATCCTCGGCACCGGTGGCTTCATTTTCTTCGGTTCGCTGTCTGATCGAATCGGCCGTAAGAAAGTGATCCTTGCGGGCTGCTTGATCGCTGCTCTCACCTACTTCCCGCTGTTCAAGACGATGACCTCGATTGCCAACCCGGCGCTCGACAAGGCCATCACCACGGTGAAGGTGCAGGTTGCAGCTGATCCGGCGCAATGCGGCTCGGTGTTCGATCCGGTCGGCATCCGCACCTTCACGGCACCGTGCGACGTGGCTCGCGTGGCGCTTGCGCGTGCGGCGATCAAGTACGAACTCGTGTCAGCGCCTGCAGGCTCG
Source organism: Hyphomicrobiales bacterium (assembly GCA_027488155.1). GTDB lineage: Bacteria > Pseudomonadota > Alphaproteobacteria > Rhizobiales > Beijerinckiaceae > TNE-4. The sequence continues at coordinate 6,484 of JAIYCE010000019.1, forward strand.
CCGACGAAAGTCACCGTCAATGGCAAGGATGTCCCGGTTGTGGCCGCCATCCCGGCCAACATGACGGCCTTTACGGCGGCCGCTGCGGAAGCGGGCTATCCGAAGGCGGGTGATGCCTCGATCGTGAAGACGAACTCGGTGATCCCGACCACGGTTCAGGCGTGGAAAGTGATCGGCATCCTGACCATCCTCGTGATCTACGTCACGATGGTGTATGGCCCGATCGCGGCGGCACTGGTCGAGTTCTTCCCGACACGCATTCGCTACACGGCGATGTCGCTGCCTTATCACATCGGCAATGGCTGGTTTGGTGGCTTCCTGCCGCCCACGGCCTTCGCCATGGTGGCCTCGACCGGCGATATCTTCTTCGGTCTCTGGTACCCGATCGTGTTCGCGATCATGACCTTCGTCATCGGGATGATCTTCATCCCCGAAACGAAGGATCGCGACATCTATCAGGAACACTAAGAATCGGATCGGCGGGGGTGTTCCCCCGCCTTTTCTCAAACGAAAACCCCGCTCTCGCGAGCGGGGTTTTTTGTTAGTCGAACCTTTTGCGAAAGGCCGTTTTTGAAAAAGCCCCCGTACTGATCAGGTGCAGATCCAAGCACGCGCACCATTTGGATAATACTGCCAGAAGCAATAGGGCTGATAGGCCGGAACTGGCGGCGGATAATACGCAGGCGCAGGCGCGTAGTAATAAGGCCGCGGTCCAGCGTTCGCGGCCATGGCCCCCAGCGCAAGCCCGGCAATGGCACCCACAGCCAACGCGCCGCCAGCATTCCAGCCGCGGTTGTATCCATAGCGGGGGCCGTAATACGGACGCCCATGATATCCGGGACCCGGGCCGTAGCCGCGGCGCCAGCCGGCTTCTGCCGGAGCAGCCGCCACGGTCAATGTCCCAGCCACAACAAGAGCGGCCATGGCACCGGCAACGAGACGCGACTTGAACATGGTGACCTCCTCGGCGGGCCCTCCCCGCCCCATATCCGAAAGCTAGGCGAAGCCGCCTGAACCCAGCATGAACGGTTCACATGCAACCGCCTCTTGCCTTGCACGGTTCGGGACGATAACTCCTTGCCCGTGGAGCCGGTTTAGCTCAGCGGTAGAGCAGCGGTTTTGTAAACCGAAGGTCGGGGGTTCAATCCCCTCAACCGGCACCACGTTTCCTGCCTTGCTTCAGACGCAGCCTCCGGTCTGCGCAGAACCGATCAATCAGATCGGTGGCTTGCCTATGGCTCAATATGGATCTCAACTTGAACCGGCCCGTCCTTGCCTGACAAACCGCGATGGCTCCGCTAAATCGAAACGGTGAGTGCGTTTGGATTGATCCGATGAAATGGATATCATTTTTGCTGGCGGCCCTTGCCCTCTCAGGCCAAACGGCCCTTGCGCAAGACGCCCCCATCAAAAGTAACACGCCCAACGGTCTCTTCGGCTTCATGGATGACTCAACCGTCATCGCCCAAGGCGTGTTCAATCCAATTTATACATTCTTGCCGATTTGGAGCGCCGGGACGCAGACACTCACGCAAAAAATGACTTTGAATTACGGCGTGACAGACCGGTTCGAGGCTGGCCTTGCCGTGAACGCCGCCCCCACGGTTAATGCGGGCAATGTCAACAATTCGAGCGTGTGGAACATCTCGCTGCCGATGCAATATGTGTTCGTTCAAAGAATGCAGAATGGACCGGGCTTCGCCCTTGTTTCGACACCGGCCATCGGCGGGGAAGATTTCAGTCAACAGCCCAGCAATCGGCAATGGAGCTTCGACAATCACCTTGTCATCGATCATGATTTCGATGGTCGCTTTTTCGCCGGCGTGAATATTGGATATACCGCATCCAATACCGATGCGCGGAGCGGGCGCACACCGGGCGGCACGCTTTATCTACAAGGCGGCGGCACGTTAAAAGTCACATCGAATTTCTATTGGGGCCTCCAGTTCCAGATCAGCCAGCAGCTAAACGATTTCGTTTCCGACCCGTCTGGCTGGGCCGCTTTTCTCGGAACCTCGGTGGCGATCCCGCTCTCGTCCTACGTGACCTTCTCAGCCGCCTATATGCGCCAGCTCGCGGGCCGCGAAAACGACAATCCCGCCGCCCGTCTCAACACACAAAGCTTCTCGCAAAACATCGGTCGCGCCGCGCTGTCGTTTTATTTTTGAGCGTTGGCCGGATTGGTGGCACGGCCAAGGTTCATGTCCGAACGCCGATACAGCCTTGCATAGGTGCCATTTCATTTCCGTCCTCCAACACTGCTTTACACCTGCCTGAAGCGGTGCTGATATATCAAATATCGCGGTTCTTGAGGGCCGCGCACTTGGATTCGCCTGTATTGGGCGCATTCAGGATCGTGCCGCGCAGTGCGCGGTTTCGGGTTTTCGCCGCGCGGGGGCGTGGCTTGGGGGATGAGTGACATGAGCGGTTTTCTCTTCAAGAACTTCCAAATGCTCGAGCCGGGGATTGGCGAATTGCGCGGGGGGCATGAGCTTCTCGTTGAGGGCGAGACAATCCGTGAAGTCTCCGATAAGCCGATCAAGAGCGCATCCGCCACTGTGATCGATTGCGGCGGCAAGACGATGATGCCTGGGCTGATCGACAGCCACGTTCACGTCTTCCTGTCGGAAGTCTTCATCCGCAGCCTCGAAAACATGCCCCTGACCCTAATGACGGCGCGTGCCGTCGGCCTTCTCAAGGGCATGATCGACCGCGGCTTCACCACCGTGCGCGACACGGGCGGCGCCGATTGGGGCATCAAAGAAGCAGTCGAGAAGGGCAATATTGCCGGCCCTCGCCTGTTCATCGCCGGCCAAGCCATCGGCCCGACGGGCGGCCATTCCGACTCCCGCCGCCGGACCGACATTGGCGGTATGCGCTGCCATTGTTGCAATGGCATGGCCTACACGATGTGCGTCGCTGATGGCGTTACGGAAGTCCGCCGCGCCACACGCGAGCAGATGCGGCAAGGCTCGGACCACATCAAGATCATGATGTCGGGCGGCGTTGCCTCGCCTTACGACCCGCTGATGTCGCTGCAATTCAGCATGGAGGAAGTGCGCGCCGCCGTGGAAGAGGCGGAAGCCTTCGGCCGCTACACTTGCGCCCATGCCTATTCGCCCGAAGCAATCACACGCGCCGCTCATGGCGGGGTGCGCACCATCGAGCATGGCAATTTGATCGATGAAGCATCCGCCAAATTGATGAAAGACAAGGGTATGTTCCTTGTCGCCAACCTCGTCGCCTATTTCGCGATGAAGGAGCGCGCATCCGAATATGGCATGAGCGCTGACATGCTGCAGAAGAACGACATGGTGATCGACGGCGCATTGCGCTCGCTCGAAATCTGCAAACGCGCCGGTGTGCCGGTGGCTTATGGGAGCGACCTGCTCGGCCAGTTGCAGGTCGATCAGAGTCGTGAATTCCTGCTGCGCTCGGAAGTGTTGACGCCCATAGAGATTATCCGCCAGGCCACGACGGTCGGTGCCCAAGTGGTACGCATGGAAGGCAAGCTCGGCACCCTCGCCGCCGGCGCCTATGCCGACATCCTCGTCGTCAACGGCAATCCACTGAAAGACCTCGGCGTCTTCCAGAACCAGGGCCGCGACTTGCACGCCATCATGAAGAACGGCAAGTTCCATAAGCACCAGCTCGCCGCTTAAGCGGGCTTGGCCAAACTCGGACGGGAGTTGAAGGTCGTGACGTTGGATGAGCGATTTTGGGGGCGTGTGGCGCTGAAGGGCGTCGCCAGCCTCTCGCTCGGCTTCATCTTGCTGCCGCTCGTCTTCGTGAGCTGGCTGGCATTCTTCAAGCAGGAAATCCCGTCCTTTCCGCCTGAAGGCTATACTTGGCATTGGTTTGAGGCGGTCACCAAGCAGAAGAATTTCGTTGATGGCTTCAAGCTGTCGATGAAAGTCGGCATTATGGCCACAGCGATTGGCCTTCTGCTTGGCGTGCCCGCTTCACTCGCCTTGGTGCGCAACCAATTTGCCGCAAAAGGCACGCTGAACACGCTGCTCCTCGCGCCGCTTGTTGTGCCCGGCGTCGTGCTCGGCACATCGCTTTATGTCTTCCAGATCGAAACCGAAATTGCGACGGGCCTGCCCTTCCTCGGTTCCTTCTGGGGCTTGGTCGCAGGCCACACGCTCGTCGTTATTCCATGGATCGTGCGCCTCGTTACGGCCAATCTCGAAGGCACGGATCGCACCATCGAAGAAGCGGCGCAAAATCTCGGCGCGAACGCATGGGTCACATTTTATCGGATCACATTGCCCACCATCCGGCCGGGCATTGTGGCGGGCGCGCTGTTCGGTTTCGTGACATCGTTCGGCAATCTTGAAATGTCGCTCTTTCTTGTCGGACCGGGCCGCACAACCTTGCCGATTGCGATCCTGCAATATCTGGAATGGAAGATTGATCCCACCGTGGCTGCCG
>JAIYCE010000100.1 GCA_027488155.1 Hyphomicrobiales bacterium
CACATCAACTGACAAAGCCGCGCACATTTCTCAGTGCAGCACCTTTGCTGATTCCCAATGCCGATGGAGCGCCTGCTCGCATCTATGCAATCGATGGCCTCGTATGAGGAAGTGACACGATGAACCTTTTGCAGATTCTTAAGCGCATCGGTGGGCCGCAAAGAACGATCCGTGCCGGGCTTGTTGGCGCGGGCGAATTCGGAGCGAGTTTTGTTTCGCAGGCACGCCGCATGAAGGGGTTTGAAGCCGTTGTCGTGTGTGATCGCGATCAGGAACGGGCGCGCAAATCACTTGGTGCCGCTGGCTATGGTGATCAGGATGTCATTCTGTGCGACAGCGCAGCAGCAGCACAAAAGGCGATCGAGCAAGGCAAAATTGTGCTTATTCTCGATTCATCCTTGATGATGACATTACCGATCGATGTTGTGGTGGAAGCGACCGGCGACCCAGAGGGTGCTGCGGCAACTTGCTTGGCTGCCATCACGAACGGCAAGCACAGCGTGATGGTTACGAAAGAGGCCGAGATTGTGGTCGGCTCAATCTTGGCGCGCAAAGCTGCGGAGCATGGCGTCATCCATACGCCCGTCGATGGCGACCAACCGAGCCTGCTGATCGGCCTCATTGGTTGGGCGCAGCTCTTGGGCTTACCCATTGTATCGGCAGGCAAAGCCAGCGAGTCAGATTTCGTGTGGGACCCTGTCGCTCACACCGTTACCGCATGGGGACGTACCGTTGCAGCGCCTGATTATGCGACGCTCTTTAATCCAGAGGGTGATTTGCGTGTTGCGCTGCCACACCGCGCAGCGGTTCCGTTTGAGCGAACAACCGTTCCGGATTTGTGCGAGATGGGGATCGTGAGCAACCACACGGGTTTGATGCCGGATTGCGCGTCGCTGCATGCGCCCATTGCACGCACGGTTGAATTGCCTCATTTGTTCCGCCCCGCAACCGATGGTGGCTTGTTGGCCGCGGCTGGCCGTGTCGATATGTTCAATTGCTTGCGGCGACCGGATGAATTGAGTTTCGCCGGCGGCGTTTTCGTGATCGTTGAAGCACCGGATTCCGCGACAGGTTTGCTGTTCAAGCACAAGGGCATACCGACTTCGCCTGATGGTCGTTATGTGCTGTTGCACAATCCGGTTCATCTGTTGGGCGCTGAAGCGCCGCTATCGGCCCTGTCTGCGGCCGGTTTCGGCAGCACGACCGGTACGGACGATGTAAAGCCGCGTGTCGATCTCGTTGCTGAGGCAGCCCGTGACCTTGAGCCCGGCGAAGTTCTGACGATGGGTGCCCGCCATGTGATCGGCGGTCTCACGCATCGCCTGATGCCTGCGCAAGCGATCGGTCCGGGAAAACCGCTCCCTTATTATCTTGCCGATGCGATGACCGTGCTGCGGCCTGTTAAGAAGGGCGCCATCCTGACATGCGCGGATGTCTCGGAGCGTGAAGGCTCGATATTGTTTCGCCTGCGGCGAGAACAGGATGCGGCGTTTGGACTAGGATAAGGCAAGTCCGATATCGCTATTCGCTTATCGTTGCCATAGTCAGCTATGATCCCGCCAAGGTTGGGTCACGGGAGACATGGGCGCTTTTTGGACATGCGGATTGAGCCTTGGCGGAAGGCCTGTGCGCTTTTTAAACATTCGTCGTATTCCGCTGTTGTCTTGTAACGCCACGAGAATAAACGCCGAAGGCAACGTTATGCGTTTTCCACTCCTCGGCATAAGCCTGATACAAACCGTCTAAAGGGGCAGGGGGCATCCGGAGGCATTCTTCTAACTAATTGCTGAATACATCATTATGAAACGCGATTGAGGAAATTGCCAATGTACGATCCGATGCTGAGACCTTGCGAAAGTTTATCGCTCTTTATGGTCGAGAGCTTAAGGCTTACCCATCTTAAAAGAAAAATGGTGCAGTACACAAAGGTACTGCACCTATCTGACGATCATCAAAGACGGAAATAGTGGACGCTCAACAGATCACGAGAAACACCCTCGAAAGCGAGCGACAATGAGTTCGTGATATTTATAGTTGTTCCAGAACCTGTGGATCGCGCATTCGCTATCAACGCATTAACATCAGTTATGCTACTCAGTTTTGTCAAATCAACGATATCCGGTGTTTCGGACTTCGATTCGAAATTGCGGAGCGTGACGGTTCCAGAAGCCCTTTGACTGATGGAATAAATATCGGATTTTCCAATGGCACCTGTTAATTCTTGATTGGCGCCATCAATATTGAACAGGCTACCGTTCATGAATCCATAGGCTTTCATACCCGCACGGTCTACATTGATTTGCACAACGCCAGCGCCATAAGCTGTTGAGAGATCGAACTCTAAACCGGAAGAAGCGTCCAACGATACTGAAACATTCTTCTTCCCTCCACTTGAAATATAAGCGTGCCCGCCAAATTCGAAGTTGCGTAAACCAATCACGGTGCTGTTTTCCAGCGCCTCCAGAACGGCGTCACCTTCCTTGACAAAAAAGTCATTGAAACGCGGGTCGTGTGATCGGGAGAACAAGAATTTCACATTTCCACTCGCTATCGTATATTGATTACGCGCACCTTCGACTTGATAAACCGGAGTGGTATTTTGCAGGCTCAAAGCAGCGTTGTTATCAAACAACCTTGTCGGTTGTAATTGATCGGGAAACATATCGCTGTCAAAACGCTTTGGCAAAATGAAGTTATTCTCGGTCAGAGCGTTCTTATCGACACCTTTCAATGAAATGCGTAATTTACCATTTGCCAAATCGAAAACGGTATTTCCTTCATCGTCAACTGCTAACTCGCTTTTGAGATCGTCGAATTTATAGAACGAACCCCCCCATGGCGAAAGCTCACTCAGGTCTATGCAGTCACCCGTCGCACCCGTCTGCATGCCATCAATCGATATGAAGCCCTCATCGATACTCTTTAAAGTGACTTGATCTCTAAGAGCCGATTTAAACACGATTGAGGCATTGGATGTATCCAGCTGAAACTTCGTGCCGGAAAGAGCTGAGCCAATGGCAACATGTCCATTGTGTGCAACACGTACAATAACATTGCCTATGAGCTGAGTTGCGCTGAGATCAATCTCTTTTCTTTCGCTTCGTACCGAGAAACGACTGAATTCCGCAGCGCTTATTACACGTATATCGTTTTCCG
>JAIYCE010000051.1 GCA_027488155.1 Hyphomicrobiales bacterium
CAACGCTTCGGCGGTCGGCGGGCAGCCCGGCACATAAACATCGACCGGAACGATCCGGTCGCAACCGCGCACCACCGCGTAGGAATAATGATAGTAACCGCCGCCATTGGCGCAGCTGCCCATTGAGATCACATAACGCGGCTCGGGCATCTGGTCGTAGACCTTACGCAGAGCGGGCGCCATCTTGTTAGTCAGCGTGCCGGCAACGATCATCACGTCGGACTGACGCGGCGAGGCGCGCGGCGCAAAGCCGAAGCGTTCGACATCGTAACGCGGCATTGAAAGCTGCATCATTTCAACAGCACAGCACGCAAGGCCGAACGTCATCCACATAAGCGAGCCCGTGCGGGCCCATTGAATGAGATCGTCGGTTGAGGTGACGAGAAAGCCCTTGTCGGACAATTCGTCATTGAGGCCGCTGAAGAACGGATCGTTCGCGCCGACAGGCTTACCGGTATGCGGGTCGATGATGCCGCGCGGAGCGGGAGCGACGAGCGTTCCCTGTTCGGAGGTCAATCCCATTCGAGGGCTCCTTTGCGCCATTCGTAAATGAACCCGACGGTCAACACGCCGAGGAACACCATCATCGACCAGAAGCCGAACACGCCCACTTCCTTAAACGCGACGGCCCAAGGGAAGAGGAACGCCACTTCAAGATCGAAGATGATGAAAAGGATAGAGACGAGATAAAAACGCACGTCGAATTTCATGCGCGCATCGTCGAATGCGTTGAAGCCGCATTCATAGGCCGACAGTTTTTCCGGATCGGGCTTTGCATAGGCGATGATGAAAGGCGCGACGAGCAGCGCGAGGCCGATCACGAGCGCCACGCCGATAAAGACGACGAGCGGCAGATAATCTGCAAGCAAACTTTGCATTTTAACCATCCCCCGTGGAACCCATCGCCCCCCGGCGATCCGGTTTCCCTGGACGTAGCCGCCCGCGGGAGCGCGCCGAAACCTCGGTTAAAACCGGAAGAATCTGCGCTGCATCGGGGTGGCGACGCGGACCGAGGCTTATAATGAGATGGGATGCGGCGCAAGCCGGAACGACCCTGATAGACCCCGGCAAATCGTCGAAAGCCCAACACGGCGTAAATGCAGGAAGGACAGAATTGCAGCCATTTCGCTTTTGATGAAAATGGCGCGAGTGACGGGGCTCGAACCCGCGACCTCCGGCGTGACAGGCCGGCGCTCTAACCAACTGAGCTACACCCGCATGGGCGGCAAAAACCGCTCGCGTGGGTCGGGGATTAAGGGAGCCGCCCTTCCCTGTCAATGCCGCTCGACGGAATTTTCGCCAGAGAGAGCCCGCAAAGCATTCAGAATGACGGCCACGTCGATCGCTTCCTGCAAAAGTGCACCTGTCAGCGGGGTGAGATAGCCCAGAAGCGCAGCGACCATGCCGGCCAGCGACAATCCCAAACCCACGAAGACGCTTTGCCGTGCGAGGCCAAAGGCTCTTTGTGCGATCCGCAATCCTTCAGGAATACGCGCAAGCGAATCGACGAGAATAACGACATCAGCAGCTTCCGAGGACGCCGTCGCGCCACGCGCGCCCAGCGCGACCCCGACCTGCGCCGCGGCTAAAGCGGGGGCATCATTGACACCGTCCCCGACCATCATGGCCGTGCCATGGGCGCTTTCCTCGGCCACGGCCTCAACCTTGCCCTGCGGCGTCACCCCGGCAACGATCCGGTCGATGGGAAGGCCTGCGGCAACCCGGGCCGCAACGCTCGGCCGGTCACCGGTGATCATGACGATCCGGTTGACCCCTGCCGCCCGCGCCGCCTCGAGGCTTGCCGCCGCTTCCGGTCGTCGCGGATCCTCGAAACGCAACATCGCGGCAGCCTCGCCATTGATGGCGAGAAAAACAAGGAGGCCGCCCTCGTCGCGACCAGCCTGCACACCATCGGCCCAGAGCGGGACTGGGCGGCCATCGAGGATGAAGTCCTTCTCCCCCAACGCCAGCCTCAGCCCGTCCACATGGCCTGTAACCCCTGCCCCGGCATGCTCGTCCACATCGCGCGGTAAAGGCAGAGCCAAGGCCTTCTCGCGGGCAGCCGCCGCAACGGCCACCGACACCACATGCGAGGAGGCCTGCGCCAGCGCCCCAGCCAAGGCCAGCGTGGCATCCCGGTCCCGCCCCGGAGCAGTTTCAACCGAGACAAGCATCGGATCGCCCGAGGTCAGGGTCCCCGTCTTGTCGAGACAGAGAACGCGGACTTGCGCCATGGCTTCAAGCGCCCCGCCATTCTTCACGAGCACACCGCGCTTGGCCGCCCGCGACATGCCTGAGACGATCGCCACCGGCACAGCCAGGATCAACGGACAGGGTGTGGCGACGACAAGGACGGCCAATGCCCTGATCTCGCCGCCAAGCCAATAAGCAGCCGCCGACAGCGCCAGCGTGACGGCCAGAAACCCGAGCGCATACCGGTCGGCAAGCCGCGACATGGGCGCCTTGGACCCCTGCGCGCTTTCGACCAACCGGACGATGCCGGCATAGGTCGAACCTGCTGCCGTCTCGGTCGCCGTCAGGTCGAAGGCCCCGCCTTCATTGACCGACCCGCTCATCACCGGATCGCCAGACACCTTGGCAATCGGGATCGATTCCCCCGTCAGCGCTGATTCATCGATCATCGCCCGCGCCCCATCGGAAACGAGACCGTCGACCGGCACCGTCTCGCCCGGCCGCACAAGCAGGAGATCGCCGGGTTTGATCGCCTCGATCGGAACTTCCCTGAGCCCACCCGCCTCATAGCGCTGGGCGCTACGCGGAGCGCGAGCCAACAACGCCGTCATCTCGCGGCGCGCGCGGGCTCGCGCATAGTCTTCGAGCATCTGCCCGCCTGTGAGCATGAGTGCGACAACATTACCCGCAAGATATTCACCAATGAACAGGCAACCCGCCATCGACGCGAGCGCGACGAGATCAAGCCCGACTTCGCCCTTGCTGAGAGAGCGCACTACATCGACGATGAGCGAGACCAGAACGACCGCAGTGCCTGTCGCAAAAGAGCGTGCGGAATAATCGTCAAAGCCCTGAAAATGGAAAACACCACCTAGCACAAGTGTTGCGAGCGCTATCGCCAGAAGGCTTAAACGCATGAAACGCTCAAAATCCATCATCGTCTATCGTTGCGCCCGGATGCGCACCTTTCAACTCAGCCGCCATTCACAACGGCGTCGGGAATTTCATACCGCTCGGCATTGATCGAAATCAGAAAGAGGTCGGCATTGCGCGTAAACGACAAGCGGGCGTCATCTTGTGCATCCGAACTGGATGGCACACCCTTGTCAAAGCGGATAATACGCTCTGCGCCATTGGGCAGGAATATCGTCACGGCGGCGCTTCCTAATCCTTGCCGGATAACGCCAAAACGGCACGGCGACGTCGGCTGACCTTTTGCAAGGGCGCAGGGAATGGTCCCCGTCGCATGGAAGGGCGTGCCCGGCACAAGGACATCGCCTTTTGGCGGCCCGCTTTCACGTAACCGATCACCACGCATCCAACCTACACCCTTTGGATCGCCCGGGAATTGAACCTGACACCAACGCGTGCCTTCCACGATGCGGCAACCGCGATTGCGCAAGATAGCGCCCTCGGTAAAGCGCATCACGATTGTGGCATGAGCCGAAGGCGCGTTGCGCATTGCGATGGGATTGGCACCAGCCGTCACGCGCCAGAAATCTGGCCCGCCTTGCAGCCCATCGGCAAAATCATTTTTCACCGGCGCTGAAATATCGACCTTGGGCGCGACCTTTAATTCAAGCGTGTAGTAGCTTGTTTCATTCCGTCGTGCCGCCGCCCGAATAAGAAATACGTCAACCGAATAAAGTCCCGATTGCGGCAACACGCCATTGAACCGATTGTCGTTCGAATCGCCAATGGCAAGGGCTGCATCGCCCGGCTTTGTCCCCGGCGCATAGAGATTGAACGATGTCGCAAGGTTTTTAGATCGCAAAACAATGCGTAAATTTTGCCCGCCTTCCGCGCCAAACGTATAGACGATCGACTGCCGACCTTTGATCGTCCCTTTGATCACAGCACCGGATTGGCCCGGCGGGAATTGCACGGCAATTGTCTTCACATCATCGGCATAAGCAGGCAGAGCGAAAGCAAAAAGCAACAGAGACAAGGCGCGCAACTTCATCATGGCCAAGACCTTTAAACCAAGCTTCCATCTATGCTATAATTCAATAGTCTTGTGCATTTCAAATACAATTTGATATTTTCTATAAAGCTAGGCGTGCTTCAAACGAAGAAGAGCAAAATATACTTGCCATGGCGATACAGCGCTGAACTGTTAAGCTATCTCCAATATTCAAAATCTGATGATTCAATTCCATTTCAGCTTTTTGACCAAGCCACTCGATCAAAGTTACACGTGTAATGTTCGCATAATCTAAAAGGTCGATTTGGTATCTTAACATTGGCCTCACAGGCGCATCGTTTGTAGGCACCTGTGGTGGTAAACTTATCTCTCTATTATACTCTTCGTGCCGCATTTCTGCAGCATGAACAAATGCAGACCTTTGCTCCCGATGCACTCGCTTCACCAATCTAGAAACTTCCTCCATTTCACTACCCTCGATGCGGCACACCGAAAAGATAACGTCAATTATAGCTTGCACTTCTGAAATTAATTCTTCTTTACTTTCAGTTGCCCCACATGAATAGCAAGTCTGTTCCCGAGTAGTCTTTTTTCTTTTTTCATGCGACAGAGCAGCTAGTGCGGCAGTATATCCTATAACTGATAGTGTAGAATGATCAATATGAGGCATAACCGCCCCATAATAGGCAAAAAGCGCCGCTTTAAGTATTTTTTTATCGCTAAATGAAAGTCTTTGAAATGCTTCCCATAAAAGTTGAAACCGCTCACATACGCCACTATCCACTGCCTCAAGCTGATTAGAAAATTTACCTTTTCTGTAATATTTTTCTATGTTTACTTCTTTTTTTGCTATCCATACTTCATTAAAACGTCGCGAAATATTATCGCCAATATTTGCTAAATTAAATCTCTTTTTTTCACTCAAAGACATCAGCGCGAGTACTATCACATACTCTCGTGACGCATTAATTTTTGCCCATCCTTTTGTAGTTGAATACTCTCTGAAAACAAAGGCCGATATCCTCTTTCCATCTCTAAGTTGAATTTGTGTCTTCTGAAAATTTATTTTACCTCCCGCAACCGATAGGCATTCATTGAATCCAATTTGACTAGGCATCTCGACGTGGAAAATGACATTCCATTCCTTTTCTTTTTTTTCGTTTTTATGCTTGATGCTTCCATGATTATTTTATTTATTTCTTTTTTTATCTTTAATTTCACACCCTCATCAATTTCGAGAACTGTATCTTCATTCAGTTCTATTTTTTTACTTAATGAAATATACGCTTCAATTTCCTCTATGGGTGCCTCATTCAAAGTGACAAGAAGGCCTACTCGAACTCCAAAGCGATCGCCATTCCATGGGCGGCTCCATTCAAATCGACAGATATTCTTATTGGCTTTAATGTCTGGATAATAAAAGCATGCGCCCTTATTTTCATGGGTAGCTACATGTAGCTTTTCCAAAAAATCACCAGCACGGGCGCGAGGCACCTTACAATGCACAATCCAGCCAGCTCTTGGCGGTAGCGTTTTAAAATCATATTGCACAATTGGCAGTTGAGATCTCATTGCTATAAAATCCAAATCCTGAAAAATACTTCAATTCTTACAGAATCCAAATCTAATGCAATGCTGCATTGACGGCAAGAACGCTTAGAACAAGGCGCGCAACTTCATCATGGCCGCAATCCTTGCATGAGCGCGGCACGAAAAGAGCCGCATCCCGACAATCTCGGCCTAGCAGAGCTGCCGCGCAAGCTTTGTCATAAGAAGAAGAGTTTTATCGAATTCTTGGTGGGCGGTGACGGGCTCGAACCGCCGACCCTCTCGGTGTAAACGAGATGCTCTACCAACTGAGCTAACCGCCCTTGCCCTGCCTCATAATGCATTTTGGGCAGGTTTCAAATCCCTC
>JAIYCE010000077.1 GCA_027488155.1 Hyphomicrobiales bacterium
GACGGGGCAAAGCCCGGGCGCCGATTTCGTTGTCCTCACAATGACGGTTGCCGTGGGCGTCTCGTTCGTCATCGCGGTGCTCAATAAAATTCTTGGCCTGAAGCTTTTGTCACGCATGACGGAGCAAACCATCTTTGTGATGGTACCGCCGCTCGCACTCATCTTCTTGGTGCTCGGCACGATCTTCATCGGTCTTGCTACGCCGACTGAAGGTGGCGCGATGGGTGCGGCCGGTGCCATGATCCTTGCGATCATGAAGCGCCGTCTGTCTTGGGATCTCTTGCGTCAAGCAACGGAATCAACGGCGAAGCTTTCAGCCTTCGTGGTGTTCATCCTTGTCGGCGCGCGCGTGTTCTCGCTCACCTTCTATGGCGTGAACGGGCATGTGTGGGTCGAACATTTGTTGACCTCACTCCCGGGCGGCCAAACCGGCTTCCTGATCTTCGTCAACATCCTCATCTTCCTGCTGGCCTTCTTCCTCGACTTCTTCGAACTGGCCTTCATTGCCGTGCCCTTGATCGGCCCAGTTGCAGAGAAGCTTGGCATCGACCTGATCTGGTTCGGTGTGATGCTTGGGGTGAACATGCAAACATCGTTCATGCATCCGCCCTTCGGTTTCGCCCTCTTCTATCTGCGCTCAGTGGCGCCGAAGGATGAGTACACCGATAAGGTCACGGGGCTTCGCATGGCGCCGGTCACAACAGGACAAATCTACTGGGGCGCTGTGCCCTTCGTGGTCATCCAATGCATCATGGTCGCGTTGGTGATTTTGTTCCCGCAAATGGTGATGCATTACAAATCATCGGCACCGGTCGTGGATCAGCAGAAGGCGCTGGAGCAGCTCAACAACCTCGCACCGCCTCCGGGCATTGGTGGGATGGATCTCGCACCACCAAAATTTTGACGCGCGCGCGCGTCAAAAACACAACCCCCGGCAGCAATGCCGGGGGTTTTTCGTCTGCGAACGCTATCCTTCATGAACAAAGGATTGAGGCCACCTAAGACAATTTCACCAATTACTTCCTATTCAGGCCAATTTGAACGCGCGCTTTTCGTTGTCCGGCCGAGCGACTATTATTTTTGAAATTCTTGAAGAGATCTTTCAGATGACAATTCTTGCAAGCTCACTTGTGCAGCCATCTCGAATCACGGTCTTCGATGCGCGCCGTGGTAAAGTCCCGAAGAAGGGTACTCTTGGACGCGATTCGTTCATTGGCAGTTCCGGCCACGATATCTTTGACGGTGATGAAGGCCACGATTCGCTTTATGGCAATGATGGCGACGATTCATTGCGTGGCGGCAATGGTAACGACGCCCTGTATGGCGGCAATCACAAGGACAGCCTGTATGGCGATGCTGGCAATGACCTTTTAATGGGTGGCGAAGGCAATGACCTCCTTTATGGCGACCTCGGCAACGACACGCTGTTTGGTGAAAATGGCGATGACAAGCTTTATGGCGAAGATGGGAATGATGTAATTCTCGGCGGCAATGGTAATGATGAAATCTACGGTGGAAATGGAAATGATTTCATCAGCGGAATGGAAGGTAATGATAAGATTTACGGCAATAGTGGTGCCGATACATTGAACGGTGGTGACGGTAATGACGCTATTTACCTTGGCCATTTCAATTCTGATAGTGATCTTGAAACCTGCAAGAATTTCATAAACGGCGGTTCCGGTAATGATGTGATCTACGCCGGCTTCACTGACTTTAATGCGGATGGTGGTGACGGCTTCGACATCGTAAGTTTTATCTTTGCAGCTAAATCGAGTGACAGTCCCGCTGGGGTGATGACAGATCTATCAGAGGGAACTTTTTCTTGGAATGGTTATACTTTTACATCTTACCTCAAGAATGTTGAAGGCCTCATTGGGACAACACAAAACGATCAGATTCTTGGCGATGGAACCGCTAATCTCCTTTCCAGCGGATTAGGCGATGACGAGCTCAATGGGAGAGGTGGAACAGACACACTCATCGGCGGCGGAGGCAATGATACCTACATTTTTGAAAAGAAAAACTTCTCAAAAAATTCAATCATTCGCTACGATTCCGGTCATGACCTAGTGGTTCTTGCCGGGTTTGACCCAAAACAAAGCCAAGCTTCGATTAATCAAGTCCAAAACAGCAACAATTTTACCATTGATGTGACGGATCAGGACAACCAAAAATGGCGCTTCCTCGTTGAAAATGGCTGGAAGGCTTATAGAAATAAGGATTTTGGTATTCTGTTTTCGGACGCGACTTTGAAATCGTTTACTGCGACGAGCGATACGAGAGGTTATTTCTGTCTTCGAAATTCCCTAGCTCAACAAAGCTATTGGGGCGGAGACTATAATGATTTTATGACCAATGGTTCTGTTTTAAACTTTAACGAGATAACATCGAATGTCGTAATTAATGGCAATCGCGGTGATGACATCTACGAAATTCGCCGTGTCTATGGCAACAGTGTTGTTAAAATCACCGATGATTGGACATCAGGCACAGATAACAACTTGCTCCGTCTCAGCAAAAGGTCTTTCGGCGACAATGTTCAAGCAATCAAAAGCAAGGCAGAACAAAAAGCCGATGGATCGTTCCTGATTCAAGGAAAATATATCGATCTATATGTTCAAAACAGCCGCGCTTGGAACTCGCTGTCCTCGGTGAACATTCAACTCTTCTAAACAAAAAAACCCCGGATGTTTCCACCCGGGGTTTCTGTTTCTTCAAACGCTGCGCAGGATTAGGTGCGCGTGCGGTTACGGATCATGATCGAGTCAAACGCATAATCCGAAATCTGCCACCAGAGATATTCTTCGCTGCGGAACGCCATGTAGCTGTCATGCAGTTTCTTGAAGTTCTCGTTCTTGGCCGAGATTTCGGCGTAAAGATCGGACGAAGCCTTGAATGCCGCATCGATGATTTCCGGTGAGAACGGACGCAGCTGAGCGCCAGCCTGCGCAAGACGCCTGATAGCTGCCGGATTGCGTGCGTCGTACTTCGCGAGCATGTCGCCATTGACATAGCCAGCAGCGGTCTGGAACAGGGCCTGATAGTTCTTCGGCAGCGAAGCCCACTTTTCCGTGTTGATGAAGAATTGCAGCGCCGGGCCGCCTTCCCACCAACCGGGATAGTAATAGAACGGTGCGACTTTGTTGAAGCCGAGCTTTTCATCGTCATACGGGCCGACCCATTCAGCCGCGTCGATCGTGCCCTTTTCGAGCGCCGGATAAATGTCGCCAGCAGCAATCTGCTGCGGCACAGCACCCAACTTCTGAAGCACCTGACCGGCGAGACCACCGATGCGCATCTTCAGGCCCGACAGATCGGCTGGCGTCTTGATCTCTTTACGGAACCAGCCGCCCATCTGCGTGCCGGTATTGCCACCGGGCATACCGTAAATGTTAAACTTCTTGTAGAACTCGTTCAGCATATCCATGCCGCCATTGTGGTAAAACCACGCCGTTGTCTGACGCGCATTAAGACCAAACGGCACGCAGGTGCCAAAGGCGAAGGACGGATCTTTGCCGACATAGTAATATGGAGCCGTGTGGCACATTTCGACGGTGCCGTTCTGCACCGCGTCAGCAGCCTGCAAGCCGGGGACGATTTCGCCGGCTGCGAAAACTTGAATCTGAATCTTGTTGTCGGATGCTTCGGCGACGTGCTTGGCGAAGACGTCAGCTGCGCCATAGATCGTGTCCAGCGACTTCGGAAAGCTCGAGGTCAAGCGCCACTTAATCTCTGGCATCGACTGGGCGATCGCGGGAGCGGCGACCGTCGTGGCGGCGAGGCCGAGGCCAGCCCCCTTCAAAAACTGACGACGTTTCATAGATGGTTCCCCTGGGTAATGGCGGTTAACCCGCCTTGAGCGATCAATGATAGGGGCAAAACCAGCAATTTCAATATCACTCTATCAACCGTCCAACATGATTGGGTCGTACGGTTTATTCTGTGCCAGCCTAAACCGTTGCAAGGGCGCGAGGGGACCGCGGGCCGTGCTTGGCCGCTCCCTTCAATAGGAGCCGCCAACTCGGCCGCATGGCGGTGATCCGTTTATTCGATGACGATCCGCGGCGCGGCCCGGCGTTGCACGCCCTCACCTTCGAGTTGAGCCTTCAGAGCCTCTGCAATGGCCCGATAGCGCGCGGCATAGCTTGTATCCGGCGCTGTCGCGACAACCGGTAAGCCCGCATCAGACCTCTCGCGAATGTCCAACTCCAGCGGGATTTCCCCCAAAAATGGGATGCCAAGCCGCTCGGCCTCATGGCGTGCGCCACCATGCCCAAAGATATCGGAGCGGTGGCCGCATTCCGGGCATAGAAAATAGCTCATATTCTCAACCAGGCCGAGGATCGGAACATCGACCCGTTTGAACATGGCGATGCCACGGCGGGCATCGATCAACGCCAAATCTTGCGGCGTTGAGACGATCACAGCCCCTGCGAGCGGCACGGCTTGCGCCATCGTTAGCTGTGCGTCACCAGTGCCGGGCGGCATATCCACCACCAACACGTCGAGATCCCCCCACGCCACTTCGCGCAGCATTTGCTGCAAAGCCGACATGACCATCGGCCCGCGCCAGATGACGGCGGCCTCATCCTCGATGAGGAAGCCAATGGACATCACTTTCAGGCCAAAAGCTTCCAGCGGTTTGAGGATGCGGCCTTCCAGAACTTGCGGTTTGGATTTGAGGGCAAAAAGCTTGGGCAAAGAAGGTCCATAGATATCGGCATCGAGAATGCCAACCTTCAGCCCTAAGCCAGATAAAGCGAGCGCGAGATTGACGGCTGTCGTCGATTTGCCGACCCCGCCCTTACCCGAAGCAACCGAGATAATGTGCTTGATGCCGGGAACACCCGCCTTCTGCGTTGCGGCCTGCGCCTTGGGGCCAGGGCCTGCACCCTGCGGGCGCTCGCCGGTCAGCATCACAAGAACGGTCTCGACGCCGGGCAGCGTCTTCACCGCCGCCTCCGCCGCCTTGCGCGACGGTTCGAAGGCCGCGGCTTTCGATGGATCGGCGTTGATCGTCAGATAGACCTTGCCGCCATTGATAGCGACCCCGAGCGCAGGCGAAGCGCCAAGCGGTTGGCCATCGGGGCCTGAGAGTGACGCCAATGCGCGCCTGATGTCCTGTTCGGTAGCCACATGCTTCTCCTGCCGAAAATCTGCCGCGCCTTATGTCGGCCAGAGGCCGCCCCGGTCAATGCGCTGCGACAAACAGCGAACCTAATCAGCCACATTCACAAGCATCGCCGCGGCCTGCATCTCGCGCCAGCGAGCGGCACGGCGGGCGAGCGCCTCCTCGTCCTGCCCCCAGACCTCCATCTGGAAATCCTCATCCAGATGAGCCAAGGCCCATGCCTCTTCCGCCGAAAGCCTACCCTGCTGCACCGCCAGCGCGAGAAGGACGGAGCCGGTCAAGGTCGTCATGACATGGAGTGCTGCCAAATGCATAGGCGACTTTACTTGGGCGACACAGCGCCGGATCGCATCAATCGTCTCGCCCGGTTGATCGACGAACATAACGCCTGCACTTAAGTTAAAGCGCGCGCCCCATCGTTCGCGCGCCCACTCTAGAAGCGGGTCCCATTGCGCCGTCTGCAAGGCGCTCAATCGCTCCGGGCCGTCGGCGCGATAACAAAGACAATCCGAGCCAGCATATTTGGCGATTTCAGCGGCGACAGCGTCCATTTCATTCGCAACACCATCGAGCGCCGAATTGACCATGCGTGTGAGTGGCATTTGCGCAGGATCGACGAACTCCCCAACACCATCCCATTCGGCGCGCAAGGCTTCGGCCAGCGCGGCATCGGCAAAAGCGAGTGGTTTGCGCGCCGGCGTAAAAGCAGGCCGCCCATCGAGCTCGAGATGATGCAGACCATCGCGTGTGACGCTTTTTGTCTCTTTCCAAAACCGGCGCGGCAAATGTTTCTTGAGGTCACGGCGCGCAAGCGCAACAGGATCGATGGCCTCGCCTGGCGTCGGCGCTAGATTATCAAACAGGTCGTTATTCATCTCAGGCCATCGCTTGCTTGAGTGCGATGCCACGCTTTGCTAGCACGGCCAAACGCAACTCATCGGTCGAATTGAACAGACGTGCTGCACCTGCTTCAACGAGCGCTTCGGGCTTATGGTAACCCCAGCACACGCCCCATGCTTCGATCCCCGCGGCACATCCCATCATCATGTCAAAACTAGTATCGCCAACGAAGACCGCCTCCGCAGCCTCGCAACCCGTATCCGTTAACGCATTCAGCAACATTTCCGGATCGGGCTTCGACGCATTGGTATCCGCGGTCTGAACCGATGCAAATACACCGTGCCAATCATAATGATCGAACACCCGCGCAACACCCCGTCGGCTTTTACCCGTCGCTAAAGCTAACGTTAAACCGTCCGTTTGGCGCAATTCTTCGATCAATTCTGCAGCACCGGGAAAAAGTGGCTCTTTGCGGCCCGGCTCTTTGAAGATGATGTCGGAGAATACTTGGCGATAAGTCGCGACCATGTCTTCAACCGGACCATCTTCGCCCACAAGCGCAACAAATGTCGGTACGAGCGAAAGCCCCACCAACGACAAGGTCTTCTCGCGTGAAGGCGGCGGCAGCCCGTGGCGGCGAAACGTTTCGGCCTGCGCCTCGACAATCAAATTCTGGCTATCGACGAGTGTACCATCGACATCGAAGATGACGAGCATGTTAGCGCTCCGGCGCTTCTTCGATAGGATCGTAGCGCGTCGCATCGAACCCAAGCAGGTTCCAGCTCTGCTTCATATGCTGTGGCAAGGGTGCTGTCACATCGACCAGCTTCCCCGTGCGCGGATGCGGAATCACGATTCGCCGTGCCATCAGATGCAAGCGGTTTTGTACGCCACCTGGTAAAGGCCAGTTTTCAATGTCGAAATATTTTGGATCGCCGACGATGGGATGACCTATATGAGCGGTGTGGGCGCGCAATTGATGGGTGCGCCCCGTCACCGGCTTTAACGACACCCAAGCCAATTTATTCGCAGCCGTTTCGACGACGGCATAATAAGTCACGGCGTGCGAAGCACCCTCCGTGCCATGCTTGGCGACATACATCTTCTGATCGCCATCTTCATCTTCGCCCTTGGCGAGATAGGTCGAGATACGCCCTTGTTTTACGCGCGGCACGCCGGCGAGTAACGCCCAATAGGTTTTGCGCGTATCGCGTGAACGGAACGATTTGGTTAAGGCGGATGCGGCAAAGCGTGTCTTGGCGATGACGAGGCAACCGGTCGTATCGCGGTCGAGACGATGGACGAGACGCGGCTTCTGCCCCTTGCTGTCTGTCAAAGCCTCAAGCATGCCATCGACATGTTTCGTGAGACCCGAACCGCCTTGCACAGCGAGCCCGAACGGCTTGTCGATCACAAGCACATCGTCATCTTCGTAGAGCGTGATCTTCTTGAAAAAATCGCGGATTTCCTGATCCGCTTTGGAGACGCGCGGACCTTCCGTCGGCGGCTCTACCCGCAGTGGCGGAATGCGAACGACCTGCCCTGGCTCGAGCCTATCTTTGGTTTCGACGCGTTTGCCATCGACGCGCAGTTCGCCTTTGCGGACGACACGTTGAATATGGCTGAAGGAGAGACCGGGGAAACGCGCTTCGAGAAAACGATCGACGCGCATACCCGCTTCGTCCGGCGTCACCGTGACATTCATCACACGCGGACGATCCTGGTCCTGATTTTGTTTGTCTTCTGTCACGCCAAACCCTTCGCCAGCGTATAGCCGATGAACAAAGCGGCAATGGAAAAAAGCACGGAGCCAAAAACATAGACACCGAGTGCCGCCAGTCTGCCATCTTCCCACAACAAAATGGTTTCGAGCGAAAACGCCGAAAAGGTCGTATATCCGCCCAGAATGCCTGTCGTGAGAAAGAGACGCACATTGTCCCATTCGGGCGGCGCGCCACGGGACATGAAAAATCCAGCGATCAAGCCCATGACCAGCGAGCCGCTGATGTTAATGCCAAATGTTCCCCAAGGAAAACCTGTGCCAAAAGCGCGGGTTGCCGCGAGCGATAGTCCATAACGCGCGACAGCGCCAAGCCCACCACCGACAAAGATCAGGAAAGCGGGCGTCATCGCCTTACTTTAACCCGAGCATCAATTTGAGGTTTTGGACGGCGGCACCCGATGCGCCCTTGCCGAGATTGTCAAGGCGCGCGACCAGAACAGCATGGTTGCGGACATCGTTGCCGAACACGCGCAATTCCATCTTGTCCGTATTGTTCAGCGCCTCGGGCTCAATCTTGCCAGAAGCAAGTGCGGCATCGCCCTCGCCCGGCACCGTGATCAAATCCGAACCTTCAAAATGTTTACGCAGCGCATGAACGAGATCGACCGTGCGCGGCGCGCGCGGGAGGCGGTCGAGATGCAGCGGAACGGAAACCAGCATTCCCTGATGGTAATGGCCAACAGAGGGAACAAACATCGGACGTGTCGTCAACTTCGCATAAGTTGATATTTCGGGCACATGCTTGTGTTCAAGGCCGAGACCGTAAATCTCGAAATTCGGCGCTTGGCCGCGTTCATGTTGCTCGATCATGGATTTGCCGCCGCCCGAATATCCCGACACGGCGTTGATCGTGATCGGGTGATCGGCGGGCAGAATTCCGGCTTCAATCAGCGGACGCAAAAGCGCGATCGTGCCTGTGGGATAGCAACCCGGATTAGAGACGCGCTTCGCTTTACGGATCAGGTCGGCTTGGCCTGCGGTCATCTCCGCAAAACCATAGACCCAATCGGGATCGACACGGTGCGCCGTCGACGCATCAAGCAGACGCGGCGCTTGATCGCCGAGAGAAGCGGCCAGCGCTGTCGATTCTTTTGCAGCGTCATCGGGCAAGCAAAGAACGACAGCATCCACCGAGGCCATCATCGCTTTGCGGGCTTCGGGATCTTTGCGCTTGTCAGGATCGATCGAGACGACGGCAACACTGGGAACATGGGCCAGACGCTCGCGGATGCCGAGCCCGGTAGTTCCGGCTTCGCCATCGATGAAAACGCGCGCGGTCATGATCGTCTCGTCCCTTGTTAGATATGGAATGCGGGGATAGGGGGTCGAACACCCCTAAATGTCAAATAAAAAGGCGATTCTTTCGGAAAAACTCGCGCCGTTCAGGCCGGGCGTCGCGCAAAGGCCAAACCAAGCCCGAGCAGCACCATCGCCCCGCCGGATGCCTCGCGCAGGCGGCGAATAAGTTCGGGCCGCGATGCAGCCCCCGCTCTGATGCGGCTGGCCGCAAAGGCCACCACGACATCGGCGAGTGTGTTTAAGGTCACCGAAATCAGGCCAAGGACGACGAATTGCAACGCAACAGCGCCCGCAGGATCGATGAATTGCGGGATGAAGGCTAGAAAGAACGCCGCCGTCTTGGGATTAAGCGCTTCAACCAGAATGCCCTCGCGAAAGGCGCGGCGAACGCCGTGCGGCGGTTCGACCATGACTGACAAGTCAGGCGCGGATTCACGCCGGGCCAACTGAAAGGTGCGCCACCCAATGAACACGAGATAGGCCGCGCCGATCAGCTTAAGCGCCGTGAAGAGTTCGGCGCTCGCCAGCACGATGGCAGACACACCCAACGCTCCCGCTATCACATGCACTGAGCCGCCAATACCTGTGCCAAGGCTCGAGGCAATCCCCTCCGCCCGCCCACCCGACAGGGTCCGCGCCGCGACATAGAAAATGCCCGGTCCCGGTGTGATCGCGAGGATCAACGCCGCCGCCGTGAACAACGCGAGCTGGCTCAGCTCCGGCATTAGCGTGCGGGCATCGCCGTCTCGACGAGCCGGCCCCAATAGGAGACGCCCGCCGGGATCACATCGTCGTTGAAATCATAGGCCGGATGATGAAGTCCGGCGCTGTCGCCATTACCGATGAAGATCATCGTGCCGGGGCGCTCTTCCAACATGTAGGAGAAATCCTCGGCACCCATGGTCGGCGGGATGTCGGTCTGGACATTTTCCTTGCCTGAGATGTCGGAGGCGACTGCGATGGCGAAGTCCGTCTCCTTCTCGTGATTGAAGGTAATCGGATAGCCGCGATTATATTCGATACTGATCTTGGCCCCGAAAGCAGCAGCAATCCCGGCACACACCTCCCGCATCCGGTTTTCGAGCAGATCGCGTGTTTCCGGTTTCAACGTGCGACAGGTTCCCTTCAGCGTCGCCGTCTGCGGCAGGACGTTGAAGGCATCGCCGGCTTTAATCGCCGTGACCGAGACAACACCGCTGTCGAGCGGATCGACATTGCGCGAAACAATCGACTGCAGCGCAGTGATCAATTGGGCGACGATGACCACGGTGTCGATCGAATCATTCGGCTTGGCGGCATGAGCACCCTTGCCTTCAACCTCGATGGTGAAACGATCGGCTGCGGCCATCATGGGGCCGTGACGGACAGCGAAATGTCCGACT
This sequence comes from Hyphomicrobiales bacterium, assembly GCA_027488155.1. Lineage (GTDB taxonomy): Bacteria > Pseudomonadota > Alphaproteobacteria > Rhizobiales > Beijerinckiaceae > TNE-4. Next base: position 10,439 of record JAIYCE010000077.1, read on the forward strand.
GGGAGGCCCGGCATGTTGTGCATTCCATAGACTTCCGTGATGCCGAAGCGGGTGATCAGGCCGTCATCGACCATAGCCTTTCCGCCGCCGCCGCCCTCTTCCGCAGGCTGAAAGATCACAACCGCGGTCCCAGCGAAATTGCGTGTCTCAGCCAGATATTTCGCGGCACCGAGGAGCATGGCCGTATGGCCGTCATGGCCGCAAGCGTGCATTTTTCCCGGGGTCTGGGAGGCGTAGGCCTTTCCAGTGGCTTCGAGGATTGGAAGCGCATCCATATCGGCGCGCAGGCCGATCACCTTGTCGCCGGGGAGACGGCCTTTGATGACCCCCACCACGCCGGTGCGTCCGATTCCGGTGACGATTTCATCGCAACCGAACAATTTCAGCTTGTCGGCAACAACACCCGCAGTCCGAATGGTGTCGTAATCGAGCTCCGGATGGGTGTGGATGTCGCGGCGCCAAGCGGCAACTTCATCGGCAAAAGAAGCCACGGAGTTAATGATTGGCATGGATATCCCCGTCAGAAACAATGTGGCGGAGGATTCCGCCTCCGCCTTATGATCTATTATGGGCAGACCGGGTGGGCAGGCAATGGCACCAGCGCTTTACGACCGCCTTTCCCGCGTTCTAGACTTTCGACTTACGGCCCCTTGGGGGCTGCTCAATCTCGAAACGACCCCAAAATGGGGCCAGGGGAGAAACATCCATGCGATTCCGTTCAGGCTTACTTGCCGCCTGTGCCGCTGCAGCGCTTGCGCTGTCTGTCGGCGTGACCTCAGCCAAGACACTCCGCTATGCCAACCAAGGCGATCTCAAATCGCTCGATCCCTACACGCTCAACGAAACGACCGCGAACGCGCATCTGGGCAACGTGTATGAAGGTCTGACCAAACGCGGCAAGGACCTGTCGATTCAGCCCGGTCTTGCCGAACGTTGGGAAGTACTCGAGCCGACAAAGTGGCGCTTCTATCTTCGCAAGGGTGTGAAGTTTGCGAATGGCGAAGATTTCACCGCCGATGACGTGATCTTCTCGGCCGACCGCGTACGCGCGACGGGCTCCAATTTCACGACACGCGTACCGAAAGATGCGAAATTCGTGAAGGTCGATGACCATACGGTCGACGTGATCCTGACCTCGCCTAATCCCATTTTGAATTCGCAATGGGATACATGGTACATCATGTCGAAGAAATGGGCTGAGGCGAACAACTCAACCGCACCGACGCCAGCTTCGGCCCAGACGCCAAGCTTCTCATCGCTCAACGCCAATGGCACCGGCCCGTTCAAGATCGAAAGCCATCAGCCGGGCGTAAAAACCGTGTTCAAGCCAAATGCCGGTTGGTGGGGCAAGCCTGAGCACAATCTGACGGAAGTCATCTTCACGCCGATCAATTCGGATGCGACACGCGTTGCCGCTCTGCTCTCGGGTGAAGTCGACATCATCGAGCCGGTTCCGATCCAAGATATCCAGCGCGTGAACTCGTCACCCAACGCGCAGGTACTGACCGGTCCCGAACTGCGCACGATCTTCCTCGGCATGGACCAGACACGCGACGAACTTCTCGAGTCCAGCGTCAAGGGCAAAAACCCCTTCAAGGACAAGCGCGTCCGCGAAGCGTTCTACAAGGCCATCGACATCGAGACCATCAAGTCGCGCGTGATGCGCGGCCTGTCGACTCCGTCGGCTCTGATGATCGCGCCAGAACTCTTCGTCTTCTCGAAGGATTTCAAGCGTCCGGCCTACGATCCGGATGGCGCGAAGAAGCTGCTTGCAGAAGCCGGCTATCCGAATGGCTTTGAAGTCGGCATGGATTGCCCGAACGATCGATATGTCAATGACGGCCAGATCTGTCAGGCCATTGTCGGCATGCTTGCACGCGCCGGCATCAAGGTGAATCTGAACGCCCAGCCAAAGGCGCAGTATTTCGCCAAGGTGCTGAAGTCGGGCGGCTACAAAACATCGTTCTACTTGCTCGGCTGGACGCCAGGAACGTTCGACAGCCACAACGTGCTTTATGATGTGATGGGTTGCCGCGCCGATGGCTCGAACCGTGGTGAAACCAATCTCGGCAATTACTGCAATCCGAAGCTCGACGCGCTCACAGATCAGGTTCTGGTCGAAGCGGACACCAATAAGCGCAACGATCTTATCAAGCAAGCCTTCCAGCTTGGCTTTGACGATTATGGCTATATCCCGCTCCACCAGCAGGCGCTGGCCTGGGGCGTCGCCAAAAACGTCAAGGTTGCACAGCGCGCCGACAATTCGGTCCTGCTTTACTGGATCACCAAGGATTGATGCAGACACCGTGACGGCGCAATCCGTCACGGGTTCCATTCCCGGCGCGGGCTAAGGCCCGCGCCCTTACGTTTAAGGATGCGCGCACTGCGCGCGCGAAAGCCCAACCACCATGCTTGCTTTTATTCTCCGGCGTCTCGCGCAATCGGTCGCCGTCCTGCTCTCCGTCGCGATCATCGCCTTTGCGATGTTTCGCTTTGTCGGCGATCCGGTGAACCAGATCGTCAGCCTCGACACGCCTGCCGAACAGGTTGAGCAGGTGCGCAAGGATCTTGGTCTCGACAAGCCGGTCTATATTCAATTTGTCCGCTATATCGGCAATGCGCTGCAGGGCGATTTCGGCCAGTCTTATCAATTCCGCCAACCCGTGACCAAACTTCTAGCAGAGCGCGCACCCGCGACACTCGAACTCGCTTTGATGTCGGCTCTCTTTTCCCTTCTCGTTGGCATTCCGATGGGCGTCTATACCGCACTTTACCGCGATGGTTTCGGTGCACGCCTTTTTCAAGCTGTTTCGCTCATCGGCGTCAGCCTGCCAACCTTTCTGATTGGCATTCTTTTGATCTATCTCTTCTCCGTGCATCTGGGTTGGTTGCCCTCTTTCGGCCGTGGGCAAGTGGTGAAAATCACCGAAAATTGGACAACCGGCCTTCTCACAATTTCCGGCATCAAGGCACTCATCCTTCCAGCGATCACGCTCGGCCTTTTCCAGATGACGCTGATCATGCGGCTCGTGCGCGCCGAGATGCTCGAAGTCATGCGGACCGATTACATCAAATTCGCCCGCGCGCGCGGCCTCAAAACGCGCGCGATCAATTTCGGCCATGCTTTAAAAAATACGCTCGTCCCCGTGATTACGATTGCCGGTTTGCAGCTTGGCTCGATCATCGCCTTCGCCATCATCACTGAGACCGTGTTTCAATGGCCGGGCATGGGCGTGTTGTTCCTGAAAGCCGTTCAGAACGTCGATATCCCGATTATGGCTGCTTACCTCATGATGATCGCAGCCCTGTTCGTTCTCATCAATCTGTTCGTCGATCTGCTCTATGCCGCCGTCGATCCGCGTCTGCGCGCGACCATCAGGGAATCGTGAGATGACGGAGACAACGGCCCAGCGCAAAGAAACGTCCATGCTCGCACGCGCATTTGATAGCGACATATGGCATTCGTTCAAATCCTCGCCGATCACAATGCTGGCAGCCTTCATCGTCCTCGTGATGACGTTGGCGGCGCTATTCGCCCCATGGATCGCGCCAATGAATCCGTTCGATCCAGCGCAAGTTTACCTAATGAATGCCAACATTCCGCCGCGCTGGTTGAATGGTGGCGATCCGCAATTCCTGCTCGGCACGGACGATCAGGGGCGCGATCTCTATTCCGCCATCCTGTATGGTTTGCGGGTGTCGATCTTCATCGGCCTCATCGGTGTCGCCATTGCTTGCACGCTCGGCGTCACGCTCGGTCTTGTGGCTGGATATATCGGCGGGCGTGTCGACAGCTTGATCATGCGGATCGCGGATGTGCAGCTGACCTTTCCTGCGATCCTGATTGCGTTGCTGATCGACGGCATCGTGCGGGGCCTGCTGAAATCAGCGGCGCGTGAGGATATCGCTTTCGGCGTCTTGGTTGTTTCCATCGGGCTGGCCTTCTGGGTGCAGTATGCGCGCACCGTGCGCGGCTCGACACTTGTCGAAAAAGGGCGCGATTACATTCAGGCTGCACGCCTTGTTGGACTGCCCGCACCTTTGATTATGATCCGGCATGTTCTGCCGAATGTGATTGGCCCGGTGCTGGTAATTCTGACGATCAATGTCGGACTTGCTATCATCACCGAAGCGACGCTCTCCTTCCTTGGTGTCGGCCTGCCGCCAACACAACCCTCGCTCGGAACGCTGATCTCAATCGGCAATCGCTATCTCTTCTCCGGCGATTGGTGGATCGTCACCTTTCCGGGGATCACGCTCGCTCTCTTCGTTCTTTCCATCAACCTTCTGGGCGATTGGCTCCGCGACGCCCTCAATCCGAAACTCCAATGACGCAACCGGTTCTCTCCGTCCGCGATCTTTCGGTCGCCTTTTTTACACGACGCGGCGTGCTAAAAGCGCTCGACCGCGTCTCCTTCGATATTGCGCCTGGCGAAGTGCTTGGCGTCGTCGGCGAGTCCGGTGCGGGAAAATCGCTCACTGGGCAATCGGTCATCGGGCTGCTCGAACCGCCCGGCCGCATCACGGGTGGCGAAGTCCTGCTACATGGAAAGCGGATCGACAATATTGCGCCAGACGATATGCGGAAAATTCGTGGCCGCAAGATCGGCATGGTGTTCCAAGATCCGCTAACAAGCCTCAATCCGCTTTACAAGATTGGTGACCAGATCACCGAGACTATCCTGACCCATCTGCCGGTGAGCGCAGCGGAGGCTCGCCAGCGCGCCATCGCGTTGCTCACGGAAGTCGGCATTCCTGCGCCGGAGCGCCGGATCGATTCTTATCCGCACGAATTTTCGGGCGGCATGCGTCAGCGCGTCGTGTTGGCGCTCGCACTGTGTGCAGAACCAGAATTGGTGATCGCCGATGAGCCAACGACAGCGCTCGACGTTTCGGTGCAAGCGCAGATCATTGCACTTTTGAAAAAACTTTGTCGCGAGCGTGGAACGGCAGTGATGCTTGTGACGCATGACATGGGCGTGATCGCAGAAACCGCGGACCGGGTCGCTGTGATGTATGCCGGGCGCATCGTCGAGATCGGGCCGGTACGCGAAGTGGTGCAGAACCCCAAACATCCCTATGCGCAAGGTTTGATGGGTGCGATTCCGACGCTCGAAGGAGGGCGCGACAAGCTCGTTCAGATTGAAGGTGCGATGCCTCAACTAAAAAATATTCCAGCCGGATGCGCATTCAATCCGCGTTGCCCACATGCGTTCGCGCGTTGCTTTGTCGAAAAGCCGGATCTCGTACCGGTCGACCACAGTCGTGTGGCCTGTTTCCTCTTCGATGAAAACAAAGCGGAGAACGCGGCATGAGCGCGCTCGTAGAAGTCAAGGATCTGCGCCGCACTTTCGATGTGTCCAAGCCATGGCTTGAACGCGTACTCGGCCGCGAAGGGAAACTTGTCGTCAAAGCTGTCGATGGTGTGACCTTCAACATTCCCAAGGGAACAACTTTTGCGCTCGTCGGTGAATCAGGCTCTGGCAAATCGACGGTGGCACGCATGGTTGCAGGGCTTTTGCCGCCATCCTCCGGCACAATCAGCATCGATGGCGTCAAGCTCGACAAGAAAGATGGTTACCCGAAATCGTTACGCCGCCGTCTGCAGATGATCTTTCAGGATCCTTATGCGAGCCTTGATCCGCGCTGGCGCGTTGGCGACATCATCGCCGAGCCGATGCGTGCCTTCGATATCAACTCGACCCGCAGCGCCGAACAAAAGCGCGTTGCGGAATTGCTGAAGCTTGTAGGTTTGCATCCCGATTCGGCGCGGAAATTTCCGCATGAATTTTCCGGCGGTCAACGCCAGCGCATTGCGATTGCGCGCGCCCTTGCATCGGATGCCGAGTTCATCATCTGCGATGAACCGACATCAGCGCTCGACGTTTCGGTGCAGGCGCAAATCCTCAACCTGATGAAAGAGCTGCAGCAGAAGCTCGGGCTCACCTATCTGTTTATCAGCCACAATCTGGCCGTGGTGCGACACATGGCGACGACCATCGGCGTGATGCATCTAGGCCGCCTTGTTGAGCAAGCACCGGCTGAAGAATTGTTTACGGCGCCGCGCCACCCCTATACGCGGCTTTTGCTGGAATCCGTGCCCGATCTCGGCATGAGCGGGCGGCCCCGCCGGTCCATGCAGGGTGAGATCCCCTCACCCATCCACCCGCCCCCAGGATGCGCCTTTAACCCGCGTTGCCCCTTCGCTAATGACCGATGCCTCGCGGAAGACCCCCCAGATATCGATGGTGTGGCCTGCCATGCGGTGCAGGAAGGCCGCATCAGCGCCAAAACGCCGCTCCCGGCCTGACTACCGCTTTACGACAAGCCACCCCATATTCATGATCAAGAAGGATTCGAGGGAACCCTAATGTCCATGATGAAAACATCCCGTCCCGCCCGGCTGGCCTTGGTGGCCTTTGCCACTCTGGCGTTGTCGGTTGGCCCCGCTCTCGCGCAGGCCGGCAAAGGCCGGAGCATGGGCAGCCGTGGCTCGCAGACTTATTCGGCTCCGCCCGCTACACAGACGGCCCCTAATCAGGCGCGTCCGATGGAGCGCTCGGTGACACAACCGCAGCAAGCACAGCCCGGTGCAGCTAATCGCCCTGGTCAGACGACACCCGCGCAGGCGCCGAGCTTCGGCAAGGCCTTGATGGGCGGATTGCTCGGCGGCTTCTTGGGCGCGGGCTTGTTCAGCCTGCTCTCCGGCGGCGGTTTTGGCGGCTTGGGCGGCTTCTTGATGACGCTGTTGCAAGTCGGTCTCGTAGCTGGCCTCGTGTTTCTGGTCATTTCGTTCTTCCGTCGCCGCGCTGCTGCGCAGCAGCCTGCCATGGCGACGGCTGGCGAGGGCCCAGCACCGCTTCAGCGCGATATGATGCAGCCTATGGGTGGCGGAGCCGGTAACATGGGCGGCTTCGGTGCCGCGGCCGGTCGCCCGATTGAAATCGCCGCTGAGGACTTCAACGCGTTTGAGCGTTTGCTCGGCGAGGTTCAGAGCGCTTATTCCCGTGAAGATGTTGGCGCATTGCGGACGATCGCCACGCCTGAAATGGCCGTCTATCTCGACGAGGGCATCTCGGACACGGCAGCACAGGGCAAGGTCGATCGCTTCGGCGAACCGAAATTGTTGCAGGGCGATCTGGCCGAGGCTTGGGCCGAAGGTGAGGACGAATACGCAACTGTCGCGATGCGCTTCGCCATGCCGGTCGCCACGCTTGACCGCGCGACGCAAAAGGTCGTCTCCGGCGATCCTAATGCGTCCCGTGAATTCACCGAGGTCTGGACGTTCCGCCGCACGCGCGGTGGCCAGTGGATGCTCTCGGCGATCCAGCAGACGGCGTAACGATGCAATCTGGGCGTCTGGTGGCGTGCCTTTGGGCAGGGATGCTCTCCCTGCCCGCCTCGGCACAAAACCCGACGCTCCAGCAGGCTTGGTACAATTTCTATCGTTCGCAAGACCCGCAGTTTCAGATGCAATGCGGGCTAGATCTTTACCGTTTTAATCGAACCGTGCTCGAAGGAATTACGGCATTTTGGTTCGACCCGCGCACGAACAACTGGGTCAAACTCGAGCAACTCATTGCCAATCAGTCGCTTGTCTCGTTTCAAGGGATCGGGCGTCCGCTTGACAAGCTCGACCAGCTCGACATGAGTTGGTTCGCTCAAGCAGCTTACCAGCAGGGTGCGCCTGACGGCGCGGCGCTCGACGTCAATATGCAACAGCATATTCCGCAGCGCTATTTCATCGATATGCAAGCGGCCTATACCTATTCCAAAATCATCCCCATGACTGTCGTCCGCTTTACCGCCGGTGGACGGGCCATTTCGGTGACGCTGCCTGAAGCCCCCAGTACAGCCACGCCCTGCTAATGCAATGCGCCCATGCGCTTAGGATTTGGCTGTTTCACATCTGAACGCCTAAGCTCTTCAGTGTGACCGAGTCTTCTCCCCTCCACGACACACAATCCGATCCGCGCAGCCGCCGGCGCGCGGAGGATTGGCGTTTCGTCACCGGGCAAGGCCGCTACACCGACAATCTGCATAAGGACGGTGTTCGGGTCGCCTTGGTTGTCCGCTCGCCCCATGCACACGCCGTGATCCGTCACATCGACGCCAGCCCTGCACGCTGCTGTCCCGGCGTGCGCGCCCTCTTCACCGGTGCCGATCTCGCAGCCGATGGGCTTGGTGCCCTCTCCTGCTCCTTGCCTTTGCCCGGGCTTATCGTGCCGCAACGCCTGCCGCTCGCGACAGACCGCGTGCGCTTCATGGGGGATCCTGTCGCGCTGATCGTGGCCGATACCCTCGCCGCCGCGCAGGACGCCGCCGAAGCTATCCTTATCGACTATGAAGCGCTGCCGCCTCTCACCGATTCACGGCACGCGCAGGATCGCAATGCGCCCTGCGTTTGGGACGAAGCGCCTGACAATCGCGCTTTCGTCTATGACAGAGGCGATCCCGCTGCCGTTGCCGATGCTTTTGCGATGGCCGCACACATCGCGGAGATCGATCTCGTCAACAACCGCGTTGCCGCGATGGCACTCGAACCACGAACAGTGAGCGCGCATTACGATGCCGCGCGCGACCATTATACGCTGACCCTATCGGCCGCATCGGTCCATCTATTTCGTCCTGAAATCGCTGCCGTGTTGCGTGTGCGCGACGAACAGATCGACCTTATCGTGCCCGATGCCGGCGGCGGTTTCGGCATGAAAAATGTCGCCTATCCGGAATATGCCCTGCTGGCATGGGCGGCGAAGAAGACCGGTTATACCTTGCATTGGACCGCGGACCGGATCGAGGAATTTTCTTCGGGCGTGCATGGGCGCGACAACATCACGCGCGGGCGGCTCGCGCTCGACGCGAAGGGCCGCTTCCTTGCGCTCGATGTGAAAACGATTGCCAATCTCGGCGCTTATGTGAGCTCGCTCGGACCGGGGTCGGCGACAACAGCGCCGACGCCGGCGATGGGCGGCGTCTATGCCATTCCGGCCGTGGCGATGCATGTCGAGGGTGTGTTTACTCACACGGCACCTGTCGACGCGTATCGTGGCGCGGGTAAGCCAGAAGCCAATTATCTCATCGAGCGATTGATCGACATCGCTGCGCGGCAATTAGGGTTCGATCCCATTTCACTGCGCCGGATCAATCTGCCGAAACGCTATCCGCATGTAAATGCGTTCGGCTATACGATCGACAGCGGCGCGCCGCGCGATCTTCTCACGCGTGCCCTCGTCCATGCCGACGTTAAGGGATTTCGCAAGCGCAAAGCCGAGTCCAAAAGGCGCGGTCGGTTGCGCGGGCTTGGGTTTGCGTTTTTTATCGAAACATCGCGCGGTCCTGTCGGGGAAGATGCGTGGCTCCGTTTGCAGCACGATGGATGCATCGATTTAGCAGTCGGCTCGCAATCGAATGGGCAGGGCCATGAGACGAGCATGATCCAGTTCGTTGCGGATGAACTCGGGCTGCCTTTCAACTCTTTCCGTTATGTGCAAGCCGATACGCGCGTTGTGCCAAGCGGCGGTGGGCATGGCGGCGCGCGCTCTTTTCCCATGGCGGGACCTGCTATCGCGTCAGCCGCGTTGCGTTTTCGTGCCAAGCTCATTCGTTCGGCCGCACATTTGCTGCAAGCGCCCGAAGCGGAATGCACACTTTGCAGCGACGGCGTGCGGCACGAACCCAGCGGACGCATCATCAATTTATCGACGATCGCGCAGGAAAGCGGTGTGTTTGAATCCCATGCGCGCAACGAGAACGATCTCTATAATTTCCCGATGGGTTGCCATGTCGCGGAAGTCGAGATCGATCCCGAGACGGGGCGTACGGAGTTGATGCGCTATGCCGGCGCGGACGATTACGGCACGCTGATCAACCCGCTGCTTGCTGAAGGCCAAGTACATGGCGGCCTCGCGCAGGGCATTGGTCAAGCACTGCTCGAAGAAATACGTTATGACGACAATGGGCAACTCATCAGCGCGAGCCTGATGGATTACGCCGTCCCGCGCGGTGACGATCTGCCATCTTTCAACATCGCCTTCATCGAGAATGCGACAAGCGCTAACCCGCTCGGCGTCAAAGGCGCGGGACAAGCCGGTGCCATCGCCGCGCCGCAAACCGTCATGAATGCGATCATCGACGCGCTGTCACCCTACGGCGTGGCGCATATCGATATGCCCGCCACACCGGAGAAGGTTTGGAAGGCGATGCATTCCCAATGAGTATTGGCTCCAGTCGCTGAAACGCCGTTACAAGCCTACGAGCGCGTCTTTCAGATCCTCGATCAAATCATCGCAATCCTCGACGCCGACAGAAAGCCGCACCAAACCATCATCGATCCCGAGGTCGGCGCGCACTTCAGGTGGCACAGACGCATGCGTCATGATGGCTGGGTGTTCAATCAGGCTTTCGACACCGCCCAGGCTTTCCGCCAGCGTGAATAATTGGCAGCGCTCAAGAAAGCGGCGCGAGGGTTCAAGACCACCCTTGATGCGCGCCGTGACGATACCGCCGAAGCCACGCATTTGACGTTTTGCGAGTTCGTGTTGCGGATGAGATTGCAAGCCGGGATAGATTACGTTTTCGATGGCCGAATGGTTCTCGAGGAACGCCGCAATCCGCAAGGCGCTTGCGCAATGTCGCTCCATGCGCAACGACAAAGTCTTGAGACCGCGCAAAGCAAGAAATGAATCGAACGGACCTGAGATGGCTCCGACAGCATTCTGAAGAAACGCCAAACGCTCGCGCAGTTCCGCATTCTCGCCGACGACGACCGTGCCGCCCACCATATCGGAATGGCCATTCAAATATTTAGTGGTTGAATGCACGACGAGATCGAAGCCAAACTCCAGCGGACGCTGCACATAGGGGCTGGCGAAGGTGTTATCCGCGACGAGCCAAAGATCGTGCCCTTGCTTTAAACTAGCAATGGAAGCGAGATCGGCCAATTTCAAAAGCGGATTTGTCGGCGTCTCCACCCAAATCATTTTTGTCTCTTGGCGCATCGCCGCACGGACTGCATCCAGATTGCCAAGATCGATATAAGTCACATCAAGCCCCGCCGAGCGGCGCCGGACACGTTCGAACAAACGTCGCGTGCCGCCATACAAATCGTCGGAGGCTACGATATGGGCACCATGATCGAGCGTGTCGAGGATAGTCGCCGTTGCCGCGAGACCCGATGCGAAGGCAAAACCCTGAGTGCCACCTTCAAGATCGGCGATGCAACGTTCATAGGCCATGCGCGTCGGATTTTGCGAGCGCGCATACTCATAACCCTTGTGCTGCCCCGGGCTTTCTTGCGCGAAGGTGGAGGTCGCATAAATCGGCATCATGACAGCGCCCGTTGTCGGATCGGGCGATTGCCCGGCATGAATGCAGCGCGTGGAAAAGGCGAGACGATTTTTCATTGCGGTTTCTTTCGCAATTCGTTGATAAGGTCGATGCGGGTGACGAGTCCGAGAAACTCGTCGCCATCGACAATGACGGGGACGAGGTTGGCCGCAAACAGCGGCAACAATTCTGTGGCCGGGGAATTGGCTGCTAGCGTGCGCAACCGTGCCGTCATGGCATCGCGCACTCTCGTTTCGAAGGCGCGAGGATCGGCTACAAGCCGATCCAGAATATCGCTCTCGTCAATCAGGCCGACGAGCTTGCCATGTTCGATGACCGGCAATTGCGATACATCGGCAGCGCGCATACGTGCAAAAGCCGAGCGCAAAGTCTCTTCGGGTGCGACTACGATGGTGCCGCCTTCGGCGAAGCGATTGATAACGAGATCGCGTACGGTGCCAGTTGCGGGCCGGTCCAGCCAACCTTCCTGCGCGACAAAGGCATCGCTAAAAACCTTCGAGAGATATTTCGCACCGCTATCGCAAACGAGGGTCACGACACGTTTCGGCTCTGCCTGTTCATGGCAATAGCGCAGCGCTGCCGCCAAAAGCGTTCCAGCCGATGATCCGCCGAGAATCCCCTCCTTGCGCAGAAGATCGCGCGCAGCAGAGAAACTGTCCCTGTCGGAAATCGCGTAAGCGCGTTTGACAAGCGAGAGATCGCAATTGGGCGGTACAAAATCCTCGCCAATGCCCTCCACAACCCACGAACCAGCTTCAGTCATCTCGCCCGTATTCACGAGTGGCGCGAGAATGGAGCCGATAGGATCGGCGAGCACCATCTCGGTCTTCGGCGAATGGGTGCGCATGTAGCGGCCAATGCCTGTCAGCGTGCCGCCGGAGCCGACACCGACGACAATGGCATCCACATCGCCATCCATCTGCGCGAGAATTTCCGGGCCGGTGGTTGCTTCGTGGGCAGCGGGATTGGCCGGATTTTCGAACTGGTTGGCATAGATTGCTCCCGGCGTCTTGCCGAGAATGTCCTGTGCGAGGTCCTGATAATAATCGGGATGGCCTTTGCCAACATCCGACCGGGTCAGGATCACCTCGGCGCCCAGCGCTTTGGCGTGGAGCACCTTCTCGCGCGACATCTTATCTGGCACCACAAGAACGGTTCGGTATCCGCGGCTGGCCGCGACGAGGGCAAGGCCCACACCTGTATTACCCGCCGTAGCCTCAATGATCGTGCCGCCTGGCTTGAGGCGGCCATCCCGCTCCGCCGCCTCGATCATCGCGCGAGCGGGCCGGTCCTTGATAGAGCCTGAGGGGTTCTGGCTCTCTAATTTAAGGAAAAGCGAGCAAAGACCGGTGTCGAACCCCTTCACCTGTACGAGAGGGGTGTGGCCGATCAAGTCGAGTGCGCCTTGCGCCGCCATAGCGGATCTCCTGTTGGCGCAATTCACATATCAGATGTTATTTATATTTATACTACATAATTCTAATGTTTAAATATACGCTCACACTCAATAGACGAGACCCGGTCCGGTTCGTCAGCTATGAAGCCCCGGCGCTTCTTGGCCGGTGCGGGCGACATATTCGAGATAGCCGCCGCCATATTGATGTACCCCGTCCGGCGTCACCTCGAGCACACGGTTCGACAGTTCCGCCAAGAAATGGCGATCATGCGATACAAAGAGCATCGTACCTTCGAATTCCCGTAACGCGGCGATCAACATTTCCTTGGTTGCCATATCGAGATGGTTGGTCGGTTCATCGAGCACGAGAAAATTCGGCGGATCGAATAACATCAACGCCATCACGAGACGCGCCTTCTCGCCACCCGACAAAACACGGCAGCGTTTTTCGATGTCGTCGCCCGAAAAGCCGAAACATCCGGCGAGCGTGCGCAAAGCGCCCTGCCCGGCTGTGGGAAACGCATGTTCGAGGGTTTCGAACACGGTATGCTCGCCGTCGAGCAAGTCCATCGCGTGCTGCGCGAAGTAACCCATCTTCACCGCAGCGCCGATTTGTACAGAACCGGAATCGGGTGAAGTGTCGCCAGCGATCAGTTTCAAAAGCGTTGATTTACCCGCGCCATTGACGCCCATCACGCACCAGCGTTCACGGCGGCGAATAGTGAGATCCAGCCCTTCATAAATCGTACGGCTGCCATAAGCTTTCTTTACATGCGCGAGGCTCGCCACGTCGTCGCCCGAACGCGGCGTGGGCGGAAAGTCGAACGTGACCGACTGACGACGGCGCGGCGGCTCGACACGCTCGATCTTCTCAAGCTTCTTAACGCGGCTTTGTACCTGCGCTGCATGCGATGCGCGCGCCTTAAACCGTTCGATAAACTTAATTTCCTTTGCCAACATAGCCTGCTGGCGTTCAAATTGTGCTTGTTGCTGCTTTTCAGACAGTGCGCGCTGCTGTTCGTAGAATCCATAATCGCCGGAATAGGTCGTCAACGATCCGCCATCGATCTCGACAATCTTGTTAACGATGCGGTTCATGAATTCGCGATCATGCGACGTCATCATCAATGCGCCGTCATAGGCTTTCAGAAAGTTTTCGAGCCAGATGAGGCTTTCAAGATCAAGATGGTTCGACGGTTCGTCGAGCAGCATCACATCGGGCTTCATCAAAAGAATGCGCGCCAAGGCAACGCGCATCTTCCATCCACCTGAGAGCTTGCCGACATCGCCGTCCATCATCTCCTGCGAAAAACTCAGACCCGCCAACACTTCGCGGGCCTTGCCTTCGAGGGCGTAGCCGCCCAATTCCTCAAAGCGGCCTTGCACTTCGCCATAACGTTCGATGAGCGCTTCGATTTGATCGAGCTTGTCGGGGTCGGCCATATCGGTTTCAAGCGCGCGCAGTTCGGCTGCCACTTCGCTCACATTACCCGCACCATCCATCACTTCAGCAACAGCGCTGCGACCGGCCATTTCGCCGACATCTTGACTGAAATAGCCAATCGTCGTGCCGCGATCGATCGAGACATTGCCTTCGTCAGGCGCGTCCTGTCCTGTCATCATGCGGAACAAGGTCGATTTGCCCGCACCGTTCGGGCCGACGAGCCCTGCCTTCTCGCCGCGCTGCAACGTAGCAGACGCTTCGATGTACAAGATTTGATGGCCGTTCTGTTTGGAAATGTTTTCGAGGCGGATCATGGCTTAGGCTATCTTGCAGGAGTGGAATGGGCTTAGCCCTTTTTGACGAATTCCGTCCGCAGCACGAGGCCGCGCACGCCTTCGACATTGCATTCGATTTCTTCCGGGTTTCCCGTCAGGCGAATGTTCTTCACCTTCGTTCCACCCTTCACCGTGAGCGACGCACCTTTAACCTTCAAATTCTTCGTCACGATGACAGTGTCGCCATCGTTCAATTCATTGCCATTGCTGTCGCGGGTAACATCGGACACGGAGATTTTCCTTCGGGATGCAAACGAAAAGAGCCGCCACAATGTGGCGGCCCTTGAATTGCGAGTTTCGCAACGCGATTAGCGCTTCGAGAACTGGAACGAACGACGAGCCTTCTTGCGGCCGTACTTCTTACGCTCGACCACACGGCTATCGCGGGTGAGGAAGCCGACCTTTTTAAGGATCGAACGGAGTTCCGGCTCGTAATAGGTGAGTGCCTTGGCGATGCCATGACGGACCGCACCGGCCTGACCCGAGAGACCGCCGCCAGCCACCGTCACGACGATATCAAAAGCGTCCATACGGTTGGCGATGAGCAAAGGCTGCTGCAGGATCATGCGCAACACCGGACGAGCGAAATACACGTCGAGCTTGCGATCATTGACGGTGATCGTGCCCTTGCCGGGCTTGATCCACACGCGGGCGACCGCGTCTTTGCGCTTGCCGGTCGCATAAGCGCGGCCTTGCGCATCGAGCTTCTGAACGTGAACGGGAGCCTCAGCCGGAGCCGATGAACCCTTGAGATCCTGGAGGGACGAAAGCGTAGCCATGATCAAGCGCCCACATTCTTACGGTTGAGGACGGCAACGTTCACCACTTCAGGGTTCTGCGCCGCATGAGGATGCTCGGTGCCCTTATAGACACGGAGATTGCCGAGCTGACGGCGGCCGAGCGGACCGCGCGGAAGCATACGCTCCACAGCCTTCTCGACGATACGCTCAGGAAAACGGCCTTCGAGAATGAACTTGGCCGAACGTTCCTTGATACCGCCCGGATAGCCGGTGTGGTGATAGTAATTCTTCTGTTCGCGCTTGCGACCAGTGAACACCACCTTCTCAGCGTTGATGACGATGACGTTGTCACCGCAATCGACGTGGGGGGTGAAAGTCGGCTTATGCTTGCCGCGCAGGCGAAGAGCGATAATCGAAGCAAGGCGGCCCACAACGAGGCCCTTGGCGTCGATCACGATCCACTTCTTCTCCACCTCGGCGGGCTTGGCCACAAAGGTATTGGCCGTGAGAGAGCTCATGGTCTTGTTTCCGTTTGTAAAAACAAACCGCGCGGAACGGGTCGCGCGCGAACTGAGGCTGCGTATAAGGGCTCGGCACGGCCGCGTCAACCCGTTTCGTTGCATTCATAGATCCGAAAAGCGTTGCAAAATATAGATGTTTTGAATGCGGTATTATTTTACCGCGATCTTTGATACCTCCCCTCGCCTTTTGGAGATGTCAGCACTAATAACAGGCTAGCTAATAGGCAGACCCAATTCCACAGACAGATATGGGATTTGAGATGAAGACGCTCGACGGGATGATTGAGGCCATCGGCAACACGCCGCTGATCAAGCTCAAAGCCGCATCGGAGCGGACGGGCTGCACCATTCTCGGTAAGGCCGAATTCATGAACCCGGGCCAATCGGTGAAGGACCGCGCTGCGCTTTTTATCATCAGGGATGCCATCGCCAAGGGTACGCTGAGACCTGGCGGCACCATCGTCGAGGGTACGGCCGGCAATACCGGCATCGGCCTCGCATTGGTGGCCAATGCGTTGGGCTTCAAGACGGTGATCGTTATCCCGGACACTCAATCGCAAGAGAAGAAGGACATGCTGCGGCTCGCGGGCGCCACGCTCGTTGAGGTTCCAGCCGTCCCCTACGCCAATCCAAACAATTATGTGAAGCTCTCTGGGCGTCTCGCCGCGCAATTGGCGCAGGACAATCCCGCCGGGGCCGTCTGGGCCAATCAGTTCGACAATGTGGCCAACCGGCAGGCCCATATCGAAACGACCGGGCCTGAAATCTGGGATCAAACCGATGGCAAGGTCGATGCTTTCATCTGTGCCGTTGGAACTGGCGGCACGCTGGCAGGAACCGGCATGGCGCTTAAGGCCCGGAACCCCAAGATCCGGATCGGCCTCGCCGACCCGATGGGGGCGGCGCTTTACTCTTTCTATACGACAGGAGAGCTGAAAGCGTCGGGGTCGTCGATTACAGAAGGCATCGGACAGGGCCGCATCACGGCCAATCTGGTCGACGCACCTATCGATGACGCGTTCCAAATCCCGGACGAGGAAGCAATTCCACTGACCTTCGAATTACTCGAAAAGGAAGGCCTGTGTCTGGGCGGATCGTCCGGCGTGAACGTGGCCGGTGCCATTCGGCTTGCCGAGAAACTAGGTCCAGGCCACACGATCGTGACCATCCTATGCGACTATGGCACTCGCTATCAGTCGAAGCTCTTCAATCCAGACTTCCTGCGCTCGAAAGGCCTGCCGGTACCGGAATGGCTGGCTCATCCGGCGCATATCGCGCCGCCCTTCGTCACGCCGTAAGTTCACCTATTGAATCTAAGGAATGGCGTAAGTTCCTGTAATATGGGCGACTAATTCCGCTTCGCCTTCGGAACGCAAAGCCACCTCGCCCATCGCCAGTCGACGCCCGACCTTGAGCAAACGACATTCGCCGATCAAGGGGCGTGGTGCGGGCTTACGCAAGAAATTGATGTTGAAATTGGTCGTCACCGCCAAAGGCACATGGCCGATAGTGGCCAGCAGCGCGACATAGAGCGCCAGATCGCCCAAGGTCATCATGGCGGGACCCGAGATGGTGCCGCCCGGCCGTAACTGGCTTTCATGATAGGCCATCCGCATAGTCGCCGATTGGGCGGCGCAATCGAGGATCTCCCAGATCTTTCCGTGCACGAAGATCTGCGGGAAATCCTGCTCCAGAAAGATTTCGATCTCTTCGCGGCTGAGGCCGACGGGTTTCGACATCGGGGGCGCTCCTAGCTGCCTTCATAAGAAGACCATCGTTCCATGGTTAGAAGGCCCGCGGCTGGCTGTGAAGGGGTGCGATTGACGGATCGCGGCCTCTGGCCCATCGTTTTCGCATGGATGAACAGCCCCTTCTTCGCCACGATGCCGATGGCATCGCGACCCTCACGCTGAACCGGCCCGGGCGGCGCAATGCACTGTCTGAAGGGCTGATCGCAGCCCTCACTCAGACGCTCGACGCGATTGCGGCCGATCGGGACGTCCGTGCCGTCATCATTGCGGCAAATGGGCCGGTGTTTTCATCCGGTCACGATCTCAAGGAGATGACTGCAAGGCGTGCTGATTCCGACAGGGGGCGCGCCTATTTCACCGATATTCTAGCTTCTTGTGCTGGAATGATGATGCGGATTGTTAATCTTCCGCAGCCTGTCATTGCCGCCGTTGAGGGCGTCGCCACGGCGGCGGGATGCCAACTCGTCGCCTCTTGCGATCTCGCAGTAGCAGGGACGAAAGCGCAATTCTCGACGCCCGGCGTCCATATCGGCCTCTTTTGCTCGACGCCGATGGTGGCGCTCTCCCGCAATGTCTCGCGCAAGCACGCGATGGAGATGCTGCTTCTGGGCGAAATGGTGGATGCAGCGCATGCGGCCAATATTGGCCTCGTCAATCGCGCCGTGGCATCTGGCGAAGCATTGGCGGAGGCGGGCCGCATGGCGGCCATCATCGCTTCCAAATCGCCCTCCGTGCTCAAGATCGGCAAACGCGCTTTCTACGACCAATTGGAACGACCTCTTGCTGAGGCTTATGTCGAAGCCTCGCGCGTCATGGTCGAGAACATGTTGGCGCGTGATGCCGAGGAAGGCATCGGTGCCTTTATGGAGAAAAGACCGCCGGTCTGGAGTTGAAGGCCCATCGCTAGACGTTTAAGAGCTTTTCTCATGACATTCGATCCGAAGCGCCACGATCACTATTCAGACGATCTCATCCGCGGCATTATGCGCGAGACAAAGACGATTGCGCTTGTTGGCGCTTCAAACAACGATTCAAGACCTAGCTGGATCGTCATGAAATACCTCAAAGAAAGAGGCTACACGATCTATCCAGTGAACCCCGGCTTAGCCGGCCAAGAGATCCTTGGCCTGCCTGTTTATGCATCCCTCAAGGACGTACCGCAGCCGGTCGACATGGTCGAAATCTTCCGCAATTCGCAAGCCGCCGGCCCCATCACAGATGAGGCGCTGGCTTTGCCTGTGAAGCCGAAAGTCATCTGGATGCAGCTCTCTGTCCGCAATGACGAAGCGGCGGCGCGGGCAGAGGATCAAGGCGTGACCGTCATCATGCACCGCTGCCCGAAGATCGAGTATGGTCGCCTCTCCGGCGAGATCGGCTGGCAAGGGATCAATTCGAGGATTCTGTCGGCGAAAAAACCGATTATGAGCGGCAAGGGCATCCAGAAGCGGACGATCGGCCCGGCCTATCCGACCAAACCAAGTTAATTTCGCAACGCCGAGACGATATCGGTCTGGCTAAAATCCCGTCCGACATAAAGCAGCGGGCAATTATTGGTTTTGGCGGCCTCGTACGCGAAGCAGTCACAAAAATTAAGCGATGCGGGATGTTGCCCCTTCCCCCATTGACCGTAAACCTGAACGACGCGGCTTGCGACAGACGCCGTCGCATCCAAAATCGTAACGCCCCATCCTTCCAGCAATTCGCGCGTGAGCTCCTCTACGCCTCGAAATCTGGCGACGATCAGCGTTTCTGAAAACGTCACGGCCGACATCGCGAGTGCATCGGCCTTTGCGACCGCGTGCAGGCATTCCTCGGCTTGAGGCTCAGACAAGACAATCGCCAACACGGCCGAAGAATCGAGCACGATCACCCGGGCATTCCCTTGTCATCGAACAGAAAGTCCTGACTACGCGCAGCCGATGCACCGGCCTTCGCGGAGGGTGGAACGGCAGCCATAATTCTCCGGGCAAGCGCAACACGCTCCATACCACTTGTCGCTTGCAGGGCGGCCACCAGCCTCACCGCAGGCTGGCCATGGCGGGTCAGGATGACCTCCTCCCCGGCCTCAGCGCGGCGGACGAGTTCGGTGAGCTGGGCTTTCGCATCAGAAACGGATACGCGCATGGCGACCTCTCCTAAGGTTATCTATTTTGGTCTATTGAATGGTTCAATTCAACATCCAATTGACCACGCTTAAGCCGTTCTATAAAACGAACGAACAGACCGATTTATCCTCATAGCCGGAGCTTCCGATGTCCGACCTGCAGACCCCCGGTTTCGCCACCCTCGCCGTCCATGCCGGTGCCCAACCCGACCCCGCAACCGGTGCGCGCGCTACGCCGATCTATCAAACGACGAGCTTCGTGTTCGACGACGTCGATCACGCCGCTTCACTGTTCGGTTTGCAAGCTTTTGGCAATATCTACACCCGCCTTGGCAACCCGACCTGCGCCGTCCTTGAGGAGCGTGTCGCGGCGCTTGAAGGGGGCACGGCTGCACTCGCCGTTGCGTCGGGCCATGCTGCAGAATTTCTCGTGTTCCACACGCTGATGCAACCGGGCGATGAATTCATTGCCGCTAAGAAGCTTTATGGCGGCTCCATCAACCAGTTCAATCACGCTTACAAGAATTTCAACTGGAATGTCGTGTGGGCCGATTCCGACGATGTGTCGTCCTTCGAACGTGCGATCACACCGAAGACGAAAGCGATCTTCGTCGAGTCAATCGCCAATCCGGGCGGCGTTGTCACAGACATTCAGGCCATTGCGGACATCGCGCACAAGCACGGCATTCCGCTGATCGTCGACAACACGATGGCGACGCCTTACCTCATCCGCCCGTTCGAACATGGTGCCGATATTGTCGTCCATTCAGCGACGAAATTCCTCGGCGGCCATGGCAATTCGATCGGCGGCCTCATCGTGGATGGCGGCAAGTTCGATTGGGTGAAGACAGGGCGCTATCCGATGCTGTCGCAACCGCGCCCCGAATATAATGGGATGGTGCTTGGCGAAACCTTCGGCAATTTCGGTTTTGCGATCGCGTGCCGCGTTCTCGGCCTGCGCGACCTCGGTCCGGCACTTTCACCCTTCAACGCCTTCATGATTTTGACTGGCATTGAGACGCTGCCGCTGCGGATGCAACGCCATTCCGACAATGCGCTTAAGGTGGCCGAACATCTCGCCAAACATCCAAAGGTGGATTGGGTTTCGTATCCCGGCTTGCCGGGTGACAAATACCATGCACTCGCAAAACGCTATTCCCCCAAGGGCGCGGGCGCGGTCTTCACCTTTGGCCTCAAGGGCGGATACGAAGCCGGGATCAAACTCGTCTCACATCTCCGGCTCTTTTCGCATCTTGCCAATATCGGCGATACGCGTTCACTCGTGATCCACCCCGCATCGACCACCCATCGCCAATTGACCGATGATCAGCGCAAGCAAGCCGGCGCAGGGCCTGAAGTGGTGCGTCTGTCGATCGGCATCGAGGATGTCTCCGACCTCATCGCCGATCTCGATGATGCGCTCGCGCTCACCTAAAGGATGCCTCATTGACTACGCGAAGGCCCGCCGCGTGCGGGCCTTTTTGTGTCTTCTGGGACCTTTGTTGCGTGGGCAGGACGTTACCGCATAAAAACTGCGCCCCCTTGGTGCAAGGAAGCGGCCGGTCAACGGACCGCCTCGTCGGCTACGAGCATGCAATAGGTTTTCAGGGCGCATCGCCTCCAGTAAAACAGCATTATGACAAGCGAATCGTATGTCCTACGGCCCAACCCTGACGACCCGGCCCTGACGCGCGTCGTATCGGGCGTCGATGAGACGGGGCACCCTGTCACCACGCGTGTGACCGTCGAACGTGCGCTGACGCTCTACCTCAATGCACGCGAAATCGTCACCATGATGACGATCCTCGATTATCCGGCGGAGCTCGCAGTCGGGTATCTCCTCAATCAGGCCATGCTCAAGCCTGACGATGTAGTGACCGGCATCGACTATGATGATGATCTCGGTGTTGTGATCGTTCGCACGGACACCGAAACCAATTTCGAAGACAAGCTCAAGAAGAAGACGCTGACATCGGGCTGCGCGCAAGGTACTGCGTTCGGAGATTTGATGGAGGCGCTTGATACGGTTGAACTGCCGAAAACCGAATTTCGCACAAGCTGGCTGTATCGTCTGACCCATGCAATCAACACGACACGATCTCTTTATCTTGAGGCAGGCGCGATCCATGGTTGCGTGCTGTGCGAGGAAGATCAGCCGATCGTCTATATGGAAGATGTCGGACGCCACAACGCGGTCGACAAGATTGCCGGCTGGATGTTTCTCAACAAAGTTTCAGGCAACAATAAAAGCTTCTACACCACGGGCCGCCTAACATCAGAAATGGTCATAAAGACTGTTCGCATGGGCATTCCGGTGCTTGTGTCACGTTCGGGTTTTACCGCATGGGGCGTGGATCTTGCGCGGCAAACGGGGCTCACTTTGATTGGGCGAGCACGCGGCAAACGCTTCGTTGCGCTCGCAGGCGAAGATCGCATCGTTTTCGATCAAGATCTCTCTTATGTTGCCGATGAATCGGCCAAGGCGCGGCGGAAGGGCGCGGCAGGTGATGAGTGAACGCGTAAACAGTGAACGTGTCCTTGGAGTTCTTCTCGCCGGAGGCCTCGCGCAACGTATGGGCGGCGGCGACAAGCCTTTGAAGACAGTCGCGGGAATTTCTATTCTTGACCGCGTGATCGGGCGCATGGTGATGCAATGCGATGGATTAATCCTCAACGCGAATGGCGATCCGTCGCGGTTTGAATTCACCGGCCTGCCCGTCGTGCCGGATGTTCTGCCCGATTATGCGGGCCCACTTGCGGGTATTTTGGCCGGCATGGACCACGCGGCAGCGCATGGGTTTCATTCCATTCTCACCGTTTCCGCCGACAGCCCGTTTTTGCCGCGCGACCTCGCGCTGCGCTTGATCCTTGAGCGTCGCGGCCAGAAGCTGAAACTCGCTTGCGCGAAATCGGGCGGGTTCACCCATCCGCCGATCGGTCTTTGGGATGTCGATCTAAGGCATGATTTGCGCGCCGCATTGCTCGAGGGCGAACGCAAGATTGACCGCTGGACGAAGCGGCATGGTGTCGCGGAGGTTGATTGGCTGGTCGTTCCTTATGATCCATTCTTTAATGCCAACACGCCGGACGATCTCACGGCAGCCGCGGCCATTGTGGCGCGCCATCCAGATGCTTGAACAAGAACGATTCAAGCTCTAAAAAGGCGTTAGAAATCTTAAGGGGGACGGTCCCATGAACGCATTCCTGCTTTCAGTCGTAGCCGCGGTCGGCGTGGCTGTTGGTTCTTATTTTGTCGTCAATGCCGAATGGCAGAAGCCCGCCTACGAAGCCTATACGACAGGTGGGGCACGCGTGGGCTATGCTGGCGACAATCTCGTCGGCAAAGATTGGCCGGGCATGTATAAGCTCGATCAAAAATCCGGCTCATAAAAGAGCGGCATAAGATAGAAAACCGACAGTCTCGCCCGGAGCTAGGCTTTCGGCCTCTTCGGGAAGAACGATAAGGCCATCGGTCTCAGTCAATGACGACAGAACCCCCGCACCATCGCGGGGGTGTTTTTTTGCGTGAACCTGACCGGCCTCATCGCGCGCTAGCGAAACGCGGACAAACTCCCGCCGACCCGGTTTCTTGCGATAGGAAAAATCTGCGATTACAGGCAAGGGCAGCGGCGGCTCGTAAAGCGCGCCAGACAGCGCGGCCACAAGCGGGCGAACGATCGCTGAGAAGGTTACGAACACGGCCACGGGATTGCCCGGAAGGCCAACAAAGGCAGCATGATCGACGACGCCCATGGCTACAGGACGCCCGGGCTTGATCCCAATCCGCCAGAAGGTCAGCGCGCCCGCATCTTCAACCGCGCCTTTGACATGATCTTCCTCACCCATCGAGACGCCGCCCGACGTGAGAATGAGATCATGATCGCCTGCACGCCCCAAAGCCGCAGCGATCATGGCACGATTGTCCGGCAGAATGCCGAGATCTGTGACGTTTGCGCCAAGCTTTTGACAGAGAACGCGCAGGAGTGCGCGGTTGGAATCATAAATCCCGGCCGGTCCAAGAGGCTGACCCGGTTCAGTCAATTCATTGCCGGTCGAAAAAACGGCGATGCGGAGACGGCGATGCACTACCAATGTGGTGATGCCGAGCGCCGCTGCCAGCGCAAGATCCTGCGCACGAAGAACGCGCCCCTTCAAAATGGCCGCCGAACCCGCCGCGACAGCCTCACCCGCAGGCCGGGCATTGGCACCTTTCTTTAACCCCGCAGGCAGGATCGCAAAATCGCCATCGCGCGTCACATCTTCCTGCATGTAGACCGTATCGAAACCGTCGGGCATCGGCGCGCCGGTGAATATGCGGATGGCGCAGGGGCTGCCATCGCCCTTGCCAATCGCTCCGGCGATAACACGGCCCTTCACGGGAAGACGTGTTTCGCCAGCGTTTGCGAGATCCTCAAAACGCACGGCGTAACCGTCAACCGCGCTGTTGGCGAAAGGTGGTAGCGGAATGGGCGCGATAAGATCGCCCGCCAAAACTCGCCCTTCGGCATTGCACAGCGCGACGGATTCGCTCTGTTCGATGGGCGTAACCCGTTTGCGAATAGCGTCGAGAGCCTGTTCGACACTCAAAATATCGTGGCCGAAAACGAAAGCATCCTTGGAGAGTTGCGCCATGGTCAGCCCCGCAAACGTTGGAGCGTTAACTCAACCGATTCAGCATTTGAGAACACAGCATCTGCAATCGCGCTCACATCGTTGAGATCAAGGCGCGGCGGCGCACCCGCGGGCAACACAACATCGCAGGCAACAGCCCTGATGTTTTCATCGTGCGGGAACAGAAATTCTTTCCCATTTTCAGCACGATGCACCTCAATCTTGAGATGCTTGTCGTGCTTGAAACCCTCAATAAGCACAAGGTCGACGGGTGAAAGATGATGCAACAATTCCCCGAGCGTCGGTTCCTTCTCTTCGTGCAATTCATGCATCAAGGCCCAGCGCTTGCGCGAAGCAATGAGCACTTCGCGCGCACCAGCCTGACGATGCTCATAACTGTCCTTGCCGGGTCGGTCCACATCGAAGGCGTGATGGGCATGTTTCAATGTCGAAACACTGAGACCGCGCGCAATCAGCGCCGGGATGAGTTTAACAAGCAAGGTCGTTTTGCCTGCACCGCTCCAACCCGCAATCCCGATCACACGCATGATGTGTCCCTGACCCTAGCACAAGAAAATGGCCCGGCGCGCGCGGCACCGGGCCTTATTGTTTAGATGGAATCGTGCGCGAAGAAAATTACTCCGCAGCCACCATGCCCTTCGGCATCGCCGCCTTCTTGGATTCCTCTTCCTTGACCCAGAGCGAATGATGCTCCTTGGCCCAGTTGAGATCCACCTCGCCCGAGCCCATCGCGTCAAACGCACCTTCCATACCGACCGAGCCGATATAGGCATGGGCGAGCATGATAGCGATGAGAACAACGCCAACGAGGCCGTGGACGATCTGCGCGATCTGCATATCCCAGATCGTTGTGGCGAAGAACGGAAACAGCAACAGCACGCCCGAAATCGAGAGCGCGATACCGCCGAGAACAACCGACCAGAAAATCAACTTCTGACCGCCATTGAACTTCTTTGCTGGGGGATGATCGTGACCAACCAGACCGCCGCCTGCCTTGAACCACGCCACATCCACGCTGTCGGGGATATTGTCCTTCACCCAGACAGCCAGCATGAACAAAATGCCAGCCATGAACGGAAATGCGAGGAAGTTGTGCGCATATTTGGCAATGACCGACACGTTCGTGAAGGCTTCATGCCCGATCAGCGGCAACAGCAACGACTTGCCGAACGTGACGTTCAAGCCCGACAAAGCGAGGATGATAAAGCACCCCGCCGTCAGCCAATGCACGAACCGTTCGAAAACATTGAAGCGCAGAATGGTCCGGCCCGAAAAGCCACCATCAATCATAATCTTACCGCGGACCATATAGAAGGCGATAAGAGCCGCCACCATGCCGAGCACGGACACCACGCCAACCCAGAACATCGTCGTGTTGTGGAACTGCCGCCATTCACGACCCTGCGGTTGGATCAGCAAACCAGACTTTTGATCCGGAATAGAAACCCGCCCCGAGACAGCATCAAGCTGACGCAGAAGGTCCTGCTCCTTCACCGCCTGCGCGGTGGGGTTGACGCCCTGAATGGATTGCTGCGCCGAAACCGGCGACACCATTGCGAGGGTTACAACCAGCGCGAAAGCGGCCAGTGCGGTTTTAAGCGATGCGATGATACGCATGTTGAATACTCCTTGCGTTCGCATCAGATCGCGACGGTTTCGCGATAGGCTGTCTGCCAGCCCCACGCACCCGAACCATAACCACGCTTGAGGACGCGCTCCTTATAGATCTGCGCGATGATTGCACCATCGCCCGCGAGGAGCGATTTGGTGGAGCACATTTCGGCGCAGATCGGCAGCTTACCTTCGGCGAGTCGGTTGGCACCGTACTTCGCATATTCGGCCGGAGTCAGATCGGCTTCAGGACCGCCAGCGCAATAAGTGCACTTGTCCATCTTACCGCGCGAGCCAAAATTGCCGACCTTGGGATATTGCGGCGCACCGAACGGGCACGCGTAGAAGCAATAGCCGCAGCCGATGCAAAGATCCTTGTTGTGAAGGACCACGCCATCGGCCGTCGTCAAGAAGCAATCGACCGGACAAACCGCGGCGCAAGGCGCGTCGGTGCAGTGCATGCACGCCATCGACACGGAGCGTTCGCCGGGCTTGCCGTCATTGATCGTGACGACGCGACGGCGGTTGATGCCCCACGGCACATCATTTTCGTTTTTGCAAGCAGTCACGCAAGCGTTGCACTCGATGCAACGATCGGCGTCACAGAGAAATTTCACGCGAGCCATTGTTGCCTCCCCCCTTACGCTGCTTTGATCTGGCAGAGCGTGACCTTGGTTTCCTGCATGCCCGTCACCGGGTCATAACCATAGGTCGTGACAGTATTGACGCTTTCGCCGAGCACAATCGGATCTGTGCCCTTCGGATAGTTCCCACGCTGATCGACGCCCTGGAACCAACCGGCAAAGTGGAACGGCATGAAAGCCACGCCGCGTCCGACACGCTCGGTGACGAGCGCCTTGACGCGCGCCTTCGAGCCATATTCGGGACCGGTGACCCACACCCATCCACCTTCCTTGATGCCACGTTCAGCCGCATCATTCGGGTTGATTTCGACGAACATGTCCTGCTGCAATTCAGCAAGCCAACGGTTCGAACGGGTTTCTTCACCGCCGCCTTCATATTCCACGAGACGACCGGAGGTGAGGATGATCGGGAACTCCTTCGCGAAGCCCTTCTCAACCGCAGTCTTCTGGATCGTCGCGCCGATATTCGGCATGCGTAGCTGACGTCCATCCGGCAGAGCCGGATACTTCGCAATCAGATCCGTGCGCGGCGAATAAATCGGCTCGCGATGGATCGGAACCGGATCAGGCAGGTTCCACGCAATCGCGCGAGCCTTGCCGTTGCCGAATGGCGAAACGCCATGCATCAAGCAGACGCGCTGAATGCCGCCCGACAGATCGATGGCCCAGCTGACATTGTCCGGATTGGCGCCGCCGATCCGCGTGATCGTTGCCAGTTCCTCAGCCGTGAGGTCGTTGTCCCAACCGAGTTTCTTGAAAATCCCGAAGGTGAATTCGGGATATCCATCGGTAAGATCAGACCCAACCGAATATGAACCTTCGGCAAGCAATGTCTTGCCTTGATATTCAACACCGAAGCGCGGACGGAAAGCGCCGCCACCGTCACGAACGTTGAGGTTGGTGTTGTAGAGGATGTGGGTTCCCGGATGCTTGATTTCGGGCTTGCCCCAGCACGGCCAAGGCAGACCGTAATAATCGCCCGCATTCGGACCCTTTGCGGCCCGCAGCGTGACGAGATCGAAATCGCCCTGATTGGCCATATGTGCCTTCAGGCGCTCCGGCGACTGGCCCGTATAGCCCGTCGACCAACCGCCACGGTTGATTTCACGGAGAATATCTTCCGGTACCGGACGGTTCTTCTCGACCTTGATGTTCTTGAACATGCGGTCGGCGAAACCGAGCTTCGTCGCGAGCATGTAGATCGCTTCGTAGTCGTCCTTCGACTCGAAGATCGGCTCGACGAATTTCTCGCCCCACTGAATCGAACGGTTCGACGCGGTGCGCGAACCATCCGTTTCGAACTGCGTGCAGATCGGCAGCAGGTAAGTGCCTTCCTTGCGCTTGGCGAGTGCCGCAAACGTTGTCGGATGCGGGTCGGCGACCACGAGCAATTCAAGACGCTCGAGCCCCTTCTGCACTTCCGGCATACGGGTGACGGTGTTGCCACCATGCCCGAACACGACCATGCCCTTAATGTTATCGCGCTGATCGACCTGATCGGCCGGCATCAACACGGCATCGAACCAACGTGTGGTGGTGATCCCGGGCAACTCCATGTTCTGCTTGCGGGTGCGCGCCGCACGCCCGGCCTTCGCAGGAACTTCATCGAAGCGAGATTGCAGCCAATCGTACTCGACTTCCCAGACCCGCGACCAATGACGCCATGCGCCTTCCACGAGGCCGTAGTAAAGCGGCAGGTTTGCAACATCGAGGCCCATATCGGTCGCGCCCTGCACGTTGCAGTGGCCGCGGAAGATGTTGGCACCGGTGCCCTGCGAGCCGACATTGCCCGTGGCGAGGAGAAGCGTGCAGTAAGCGCGCACGTTCGCTGTGC
>JAIYCE010000009.1 GCA_027488155.1 Hyphomicrobiales bacterium
GATCGGTATTGTCTATTCGCTCTGGAAGACGCGGGGCGCGCCTGCCCCGGCTCAACCGAGCTAAACCCGTCTCGTCCCCCGAGAACGGAAAAGCCGGCCCTCGGGCCGGCTTTTTTGTGTCGGTATCAGGGTCGCTTAATTGCCACCCTCAAGCAGGCGGCGGGCGATCACTTGCGCCTGAATTTCGGCCGCGCCCTCAAATATGTTGAGGATGCGCGCATCGCAAAGGACGCGCGAAATTGCATATTCGAGCGCAAAGCCATTGCCGCCATGGATTTGCAGCGCGTTGTCCGCCGCCGCCCATGCGATGCGTGCGCCTAGCAGTTTGGCCATGCCCGCCTCGACATCGCAGCGCTTGTCCTGATCCTTGGCGCGAGCTGAGAAATAGGTCAGCTGGCGGGCAATGTTCACTTCCACCGCCATCATCGCCAACTTGTCGGCCACGCGCGGAAATTCGATCAGCGGCTTGCCAAATTGGATCCGATCTTCGGCATAGCGCATGCCAATATCGAGCGCCGATTGCGCGACGCCGACAGCACGCGCCGCAGTTTGAATGCGGGCGCTTTCGAAGGTCTGCATCAATTGCTTGAAGCCCTGTCCTTCGATGCCGCCTAAGAGGTTCTTCACCGGCACCTCGAAATTGTCGAAGGCGAGTTCATATTCTTTCATGCCGCGATAGCCGAGCACTTCGATTTCGCCCCCCGTCATGCCCTTTGCGGGAAACGGGTTTTCATCGGTTCCCCGCGGCTTTTCTCCGAGCAGGATCGAAAGGCCTTTATAGCCCGGTTCGTCCGGATTGGTGCGCACAAGCATGGTCATCACATCGGCACGAACGGGATGAGTGATCCACGTCTTGTTGCCATTGACCTTGTAGACATGACCTTCGCGCGTCGCGCGCGTCTTCAATGATGCAAGATCGGATCCGGTGTTAGGTTCTGTGAAAACTGCGGTCGGGAGAATTTCTCCCGATGCAATCTTCGGCAGCCAGTAGGCTTTCTGTTCATCGGTGCCGCCACACAGAATGAGTTCGGCGGCGATTTCGGAACGTGTGCCGAGTGAACCAACGCCGATATAGGCGCGCGATAATTCTTCCGAAACGACGCACATCGACTCCTTGCCGAGTGCCATACCACCAAATTCTTCGGGTAATGTGAGGCCGTACACGCCCATGGCCGCAAGACCATCCACCACCGACATGGGGATATAGTCGTTCTTCAAATGCCATTCATGCGCATAAGGCTCGACTTCGGCAGCCGCAAATTTGCGCATCTCGTCACGAATTGCTTCGAGCGTCTCGTCAAGGCCCGGGTCACCGACAGTGGCCGCGCCCTGTTGCGTACGCATCAGTTCGACAAGGCGGGCGCGGTTATCGCGGGTGTTGCCGGTCGCAATAAGCGCCTCGATCACAGGGGTGCGGCGCTGTGCGATCTGCGCGGGTGCAAGGCCGAGATCGGTGAGGCGAATGAACTCGCTCTGGTTCATCGGAATGCCGCCGAAAATCTGCGCGCAATATTCACCGATACCAATTGCGACGAGCAGTTCTTCGATCTCGCCGAAGCGGCCCTGTTCCTTGAGACGCTTGGCATAGCTGCTCATTTCGCGGACCGACTCGACATAAGTCGCCAGCCAGGCAAGGCCATGGACGGCGTGTTGTTCGCGGTCAATTAAAGCAGCTGAAATCTTGCCATCCATCGAGACGTCGCTGCGGATGCGTGCAATGGCCTCGCGCAGAAGGACGTCGAGTGTACCCGTGGCTTCATCGGCGAGGCTCGTCAGGTCCTGCATCGGGACCATGGCGGAAAGGGCTGCGGCGTGGCTCATCGGGGACTCCAAGCGTGTGACGGTCCGTAAATATCGCAGTGCAGCATGGCGGCAAGAGTGTTATGCCGCAATGCACCTTTTGGGGAGAGGGGTTCAGCGCTTGACGGCGAGCGCGACACCAAAGGCTGTGATGATCATGCCGGCGACCTGAAGCGCGCTCATGGTTTCACCAAACAGCAGATAAGCCTCCAAGGCCACGGAAGGCGGGACGAGGTAGATGAGGGCAGCCGCGCGCGATACAGCGCCCCGGCGGATCAGCAGCAGCAGGAGGCCGATGGCACCTATCGAGAGGGCGAAGACGGCCCAGCCCAGATTGAGGACCATGATCGTGTTCCACTCGATCCGCATGGGCTCGGTGAGAACGGCGAGCGGCAAGGTGACGGCAAAAGCGCCGGCATATTGCAGCGTGGTGATGGTGCGTAGATCGCCGGTCTGAACATATTTCTTCTGATAGAAGGTGCCGGCCGTAACTGCCACCATGCCGAGTACATTCACGGCCAGCGGCTCAATCTGCTGGGCAAGTGCCGCCCCTGAAAGCCCGGCAAGCTTCGGCCAGAGCACCAACACGATCCCGACAAACCCCAACCCAATGCCAGCCCAATGGCGGGGCGAGATGCGTTCGCCGAGGACTAAAGGCGCAAGAAGGGCGGTCAAGATTGGCTGAACCGCCGCGATCAGGCCGGAGATTCCGGCCGGCAAGCCGCGCGCAATCGCCCACCAAACACCGCCCAGATAGAGGGCATGGAGTAACACGCCAGAGATCGCGGCATGACCGGCCGCCTTCCCGCGCGGCCAAATGGCACCCATGGCGATGGCAAGGCTCGCCAAAATGAACCCGGCGCAGGCGTAGCGTAATGACAGAAAAGTCAGCGGATCAGCATAGGGCGCTGCATAACGGGCCGAGATCCAGCCCGTTGACCAGATCAGGACAAACAGACCCGGCGCAATCTTGAGCAGCAATTCGGTACGGCCTTGCATGGCGGGCCCTAGCGGGAGTGGGACTTCTCTCTAGTCTAAACCGCTCTCCTGTCCAAACGAGGCGCCCCGGCCGAGATTTTCGGCGTCTGCGCTTGCGCCGATTGATGCTGCGCAGGAGCTTCGGCACAAGGAATGAGCGGGAGAAGAAGGGCCGGGGTTTTCCAGCGGGCGCATCTTAACGACAGAGACGAACAATGTCGCGACTTATGCCGGTCTTGCGTCGGTGACGATCACTCTTTTCATTCTCTCAACGATTATCACCATTTTCAATCATCGCGGGTCGGCGCAACCGTTACTAATCAACCGTGCGTTCAAGACACGGCCTTATATGGGTAGATCGGGATTGCATAAAGACCGGGCGGCGGCGCGCGCCGCCCGCTGATTATCAGCCTTGGGTTACGTTATGCTTTGGGTTGATTTTCCAAGACTTCATCGAAGGTGCGTAGACCGGCTTTCTGCGCGTTGACGAGCACGGCCATGTTTCCTGGCGCGTGTTGATTGTGCCACATCTTCGTATGTGCAACGGGGATTTTGTCCCACGGGAACACTTCGCTCATGCATGGGTCAATGCGGCGATCAATCACGAATTGATTGGCCTGCATGGCTTGCTTCAGATGCGCGAAATGCGATCCCTGAATACGCTTTTGCCGCATCCAGACAAAGCGTGCATCAAAGGTGAGGTTGAAGCCCGTTGTGCCGGCGCAGAAAACGACCATACCGCCGCGCTTCGCAACAAAGCAGGAGGCCGGGAATGTCTGTTCGCCGGGATGTTCAAATACGATATCGACATCCTTCTTGCCGGTGATGTCCCAGATCGCTTTGCCGAATTTCCGCGCCTCCGCCATATAGGTATTGAATTCTGGCGAATTCACTTTCGGCAATTGGCCCCAGCAGTTGAAATCCTTGCGGTTGATGACGCCCTTGGCCCCAAGGCTCAACACGTAATCGCGCTTCGATTCATCCGAGATCACGCCGATCGCATTGGCACCCGATGCAGCGCAGAGCTGCACGCCGAATACACCCAGACCGCCGGACGCGCCCCACACGAGCACATTGTCACCGGGACGCACGGTATGCGGCGCATGGCCGAACAGCATGCGATAGGCGGTGGCGAGTGTGAGCGTGTAGCAGGCGCTCTCTTCCCATGTGAGATGTTGCGGGCGCGGCATCAGCTGGCGTGATTGCACGCGGCAGAATTGCCCAAACGAGCCATCCGGCGTTTCATAACCCCAGATGCGCTGCGAGGGCGAGAACATCGGATCGCCGCCATTGCACTCTTCGTCGTCGCCATCGTCCTGATTGCAATGGACGATGACTTCGTCGCCGACTTTCCAGCGCTTCACCTTGCGGCCCACGGCCCAGACAATCCCCGAGGCGTCCGATCCGGCAATGTGGAAGGGTTGCTTATGGCCGTTGAAAGGCGAGATCGGCTCGCCCAAGGCGGCCCAGACGCCATTGTAATTGACGCCCGCTGCCATCACGAGGACGAGCACCTCGTCATCGCCAATGGTCCAGGTCGGCACGGCTTCAAGCTGCATGGCGCTTTCAGGCGGGCCATGGCGCTCCTGGCGTATGGCCCAAGCCCACATTTTGGCCGGCACATGGCCGAGCGGCGGGATCTCGCCAATGTCGTAGAGGTCCTTGGTCTCTAGGCTATGCGCAGTCATGGGGGCCTCGCTCAATCGTTTTCATCTGGCGGAATTATGGGACATCATGTTGCACTGCGCCATAAGCCTAAGGATTAGCGCACGGGGTATAACAGGGTTGAAATTGTCGCATTTGGCGCGAAACTGGACGATCCAAGGCTTAAACCTTTGATCCAGATGATTTGATCGCCGTAATCCGGCATAGTTTTATGCTGCAATGCAGCAGGCAGGCCGTCTCCCTGCCGGATCACCTACGGGGGAATTGCATGACCGGACCAGTGCCTGTGCGCGACAAGCCATGGATTTTCCGGACCTATGCCGGTCATTCGACCGCTGCCGAGTCCAATCGCCTTTACCGCTCGAACCTTGCCAAGGGGCAGACCGGTTTGTCGGTCGCCTTCGATCTGCCGACCCAGACCGGCTACGATCCCGACCATGTGCTGGCACGCGGGGAGGTTGGAAAGGTCGGCGTGTCTATCGCCCATCTGGGTGACATGCGGACGCTGTTCCACGACATTCCGCTCGCAGATATGAACACGTCGATGACGATCAATGCGACGGCGGCGTGGCTGTTGTCGCTCTATATTGCGGTGGCCGATGAACAAGGTGCGCCGCGCGGCAAGCTACAGGGCACGACGCAAAACGATATCATCAAGGAATACCTCTCGCGCGGCACCTATGTGTTTCCGCCGGCACCGTCGATGCGGCTGATCAAGGATATCATTCTATTTACGAACAGCGAGATGCCGAAATTTAATCCGACCAATGTCTGCTCCTATCATTTGCAGGAAGCAGGCGCGACACCGGAACAGGAATTGGGCTTTGCGCTTGCAACAGCGATTGCGGTTTTGGACGAGGTGAAAGCATCGGGCGCCTATTCGGACGAGCAGTTCGGGCGTGTCGTTGGTAGTATTTCGTTCTTTGTGAATGCCGGTATGAAATTCGTCACCGAATTGTGCAAGATGCGCGCCTTCACAGAGCTTTGGGATGAGCTGACGCTTGAGCGTTATGGCGTGTCGGACGAGAAGAATCGCCGCTTCCGTTATGGCGTACAGGTGAATTCACTCGGCCTCACCGAGCAACAGCCCGAAAATAATGTCTATCGCATCTTGATTGAAATGTTGGCAGTGGTGCTGTCCAAGCGCGCCCGTGCGCGTGCCGTGCAATTGCCGGCTTGGAATGAGGCGCTCGGTCTGCCTCGTCCATGGGACCAGCAATGGTCGCTGCGCATGCAGCAGGTCATGGCTTATGAGACTGACCTTCTCGAATATGGTGACATCTTCGATGGGTCGGTGGAAATTCAACGTAAGGTCGATGAACTTAAAGCGAAGGCGCGGGCCGAGCTCGCCACCATCGACGCGATGGGTGGGGCGATCAAGGCGGTCGAGAACGGTTTCATGAAGCGCGCTTTGGTGGAATCCAATGCACGCCGTATTCGTGGAATTGAAAAAGGATCGCAGGTCGTTGTCGGGGTCAATCGGTGGGGCGACAGCGAGCCTTCGCCGCTAACAGCTGGTGAAGGAACGGTTCTGACTGTCCCTGAACAGGTCGAGATCGAAGCGATTTCGCGCATTCGCGAATGGCGTTCCAAGCGTGATGCCAAGGCGGCTGATGCAGCCCTCGATGCACTTGCCTCTGCCGCGAAAGAAGGCCGCAACATCATGGGGCCATCCATTGCTTGCGCCAAAGCTGGTGTGACGACGGGCGAGTGGGGCGAGACGCTGCGTGAGATTTTCGGGCAATATCGCGCGCCGACTGGCGTGACGCCGGAGACGCGCACCGATACGGCCGATCAGGACGTGAAACTCGTGATTGCCGATCTTGCCGCCAATCTTGGCGAAGCGCCGCGCATGGTTGTGGGCAAACCCGGACTCGACGGCCATTCCAATGGTGCCGAACAGATTGCACTTCGCGCACGCGATGTCGGGTTTGAGGTAACTTATGACGGCATCCGCCTGACGCCAGACGACATTGTGCGCCAAGTCAAAGAACAGAAGCCGCACGTGCTCGGGCTTTCCATTTTGTCGGGGTCGCATGTCCCGCTGGTGCGCGATGTCATGTCTAGGTTGCGTAATGAAGGACTTGCGCACATCCCCGTAGTCGTTGGCGGTATCATCCCGCCGGATGACGAGAATGTGCTGCGCAATATCGGTGTGGCAGCGATTTATACACCCAAGGATTATGCGATCGACGGCATCATGAAGGATATCGCTGGGATCGTCGGGCGGAGCACAAAAAACGCGGCCTGATCAGCGCATAAATATTGTGGCCGTGATGTCCTTCGGGATCCCGGAGGATTTGAGCGTGTCTACATCCATAAGTCGCTCGAACTTACGGGCGCTCTGGATCAAGGTCGCCATGATACAAGAATCGCTTCTTCGCTCAGTCCAACCGGAGGCTACGAATTATTAGCCGCGGCTCGCGATGGCCTCGGCTATGGCGACGATTCGGCGACCAATTTCAGCATGCAGGCGTTCGACCATCTTGCCGTCGATTTGCAGTGCGCCCTTGCCGGCATTCTCAGGTTGCTCAAATGCAGCGATGAGGGTGCGGGCCCATGCCACTTCATTCTCAGCAGGCGCAAACAAGCGATTGGCCGGTTCAATCTGGCTCGGATGAATGAGGGTCTTACCATCGAAGCCACGATCACGCGCTTCAAGACATTCCCTCTCAAAACCCTCCATGTCGCTGATCGTATTGTAGACGCCGTCGATGACATCGATTTGTGCGACGCGGGCCGCGGCGACGCAGGCCATCAGCCATGGATCCATTGGTGCACGACCGGGGATGATCCTGGCGCGCGTCTCCTTGGCGAGATCGTTCGTGCCCATCACGAAACAGGCGAGGCGTGTGCGCTTGCCCGCTTCCGCAATCGCAAGGGCGTCAACCATGGCGCGCGGTGTTTCCATCATCGCCCATAGCGATGTATGAGCCGGCGCGCCGTTCGCTTTCAAGGCGTGATCGGCCCGCATGATGTCTTCGCCGGAATTGACCTTAGGCACGAGGATCGCATCGGGTCCGGCAGCGCAGGCCGCTTTAAGGTCTGCATCGCCCCATTCCGTATCGGGGCCGTTTACGCGGATCACAGTTTCACGCGCTCCGAACCCGCCTTGCTTCACGGCCGCGGCGACTTGGTCGCGCGCCAAAGATTTGGCGTCCGGCGCAACGGCGTCCTCCAGATCAAGGATCAGTGCGTCGGCTGCAAGGGTCTTCGCTTTGTCGAGCGCGCGCGCATTGGAGCCCGGCATATAGAGAACAGATCGGCGGGGACGGAACGCGGCGGCCATGGCTGGATCCCTTCAATGACTATTGCGATGCAACATAGCCAGAGCTGGGGCGCCGCGCCATGATGACAAGGTCGGAGGTGAGCATGCGTGTGATGGGGATTGATGGATGCCGAGCGGGTTGGGTTGCAACGATCCGGCCATTGGCAGGAGGGGACGCCGAACGGATCGTCGCGCACCATCTGGATGCTTTGCTCGGCCTACCGGATCTTGCCTCGATTGCCATCGATATGCCGATTGGCCTGCCAGAGAAGATAGGCCCTGAGGGGCGGGGGCCAGAAAAGGCGCTACGACCCCGTTTGGGCGCACGGCAATCCTCCGTATTCTCTGTCCCGTCGCGGGCTGCCGTCTATGCCGAGGATTATGGCCAAGCAAACCGCCTTTCGTTGATGACATCCGAACCGCCACGCAAGATATCCAAGCAGTGCTTCTTCCTGTTTCCAAAAATGCGCGAGATCGACGGTCTTTTGCGTGCCAAAGCTGCATGGGCGGAGCGTGTCCATGAATGTCACCCAGAAGGGGCCTTCATGGCGATGAATGGTGGCCAGCCCCTCACGCATCCCAAAAAGGTCAAGGGGCAGGTTTACCGGCCGGGCATGGAGGAGCGGGTCAAACTCCTTACGGAGAGGGCGGCTTTTACCCCTGATTTCTTGCATTCCATCCCAAAAGGGGTCGGTTGGGATGATTGTCTCGATTCGGCTGCCTGCGCATGGAGCGCGGCGCGGATCGCGCGGGGGGAGGCAATGGCGTTCCCTGAAAATTCGGTTTGCGATGGGTATGGATTACGGATGGTTATCCGCGTCTGAGCCCGTGCTTGATCCAAAGACGCGCGACCAAAGTGCGACGGGCCGTGCGCTTGCCGCCATAAGGGGCGGTCATCATAATGCGCCCCCATAAAAGGGGCTCCGGGGGAGCGCTGAACGTATGGCGGAACGCTTGCGGCGTTCCGTTCGGGATTGGACGCTTCAAAGCGTCAAGGGGAGGAATGCATATGTCGGAGAAGATTTATCCCGTTTCGGCGGAATGGGCGAAGCGCGCTTGGGTCGACGATGCCAAGTACAATGAGATGTACAAGGCCTCCATGGCCGATCCGAATGCATTCTGGGCCGAGCACGGCAAGCGGATCGATTGGATCAAGCCCTACACCAAAGTGAAAAATGTTTCCTATGCGCCAGGCAATGTTTCGATCAAATGGTTTGAAGATGGTGTCACTAATGTCGCGCTGAACTGTGTCGACCGCCATCTTGCCAAGCGTGGCGATCAAGTCGCAATCATTTGGGAAGGCGACGATCCGAATGAATCGAAAAATATCACGTATAAAGAGCTCGCTCACGAAGTTGGCAAATTTGCCAATGTGCTGAAATCGCTCGGTGTCAAAAAAGGCGATCGCGTTACGATCTATCTGCCGATGATTCCGGAAGCAGCCTATGCCATGTTGGCCTGTGCCCGCGTCGGTGCCGTGCACTCAATCGTTTTTGGCGGGTTCTCCCCCGACTCGCTTGCCAGCCGCATTGAGGATGCTGATTCTGCCGTCGTCATCACCGCCGATGAAGGTCTGCGTGGCGGCCGTAAAGTACCGCTCAAGACCAATGCGGATGCTGCTGCGGACAAGTTGGCCTGCGTCAAACACATGCTTGTCGTCAAACGGACAGGCGGCAATGTGCCGATGAAGTCGGGCCGCGATGTCTGGTATCACGAAGCGGCTGCTGCTGTGTCTGCCGATTGCCCGGCGGAGCCGATGAATGCCGAAGATCCTTTGTTCCTGCTCTATACATCAGGATCGACCGGCAAGCCGAAGGGCGTCGTTCATACAACGGGCGGTTATCTCGTCTATGCATCCATGACGCATCAATATGTTTTCGATTATCACGAGGGCGAAATCTATTGGTGTACGGCCGACGTCGGTTGGGTCACGGGGCACAGCTATATCGTCTATGGTCCGCTCGCCAATGGCGCGACGACGCTTATGTTTGAAGGCATCCCGACCTATCCGTCGATTTCGCGTTTCTGGGATGTTGTCGACAAGCATAAGGTCAACATCTTTTACACCGCACCGACCGCGATCCGTTCTCTCATGGGTGCTGGCGAAGATCCGGTGAAAAAGACGTCGCGTGCATCGCTGCGTTTGCTTGGCTCTGTCGGTGAGCCGATCAATCCGGAAGCATGGGAATGGTATTATCGCGTTGTGGGCGACAATCGTTGCCCCATCGTTGATACATGGTGGCAGACCGAAACCGGCGGCATTCTGATCTCGCCTTTGCCTGGGGCTACGGCGCTCAAGCCCGGTTCGGCTACACGCCCGTTCTTCGGTGTGCAACCGCAAGTCGTCGATGCCGAGGGTAAGGTTCTGGATGGCGCGTGCGAAGGCAATCTCGTCATCGCGGAATCTTGGCCCGGCCAGATGCGCACGGTCTATGGCGATCACCAGCGCTTCATGGAAACCTATTTTGCAACTTACCCGAATAAATATTTTACGGGTGACGGCTGCCGCCGCGACGCCGATGGTTATTACTGGATCACAGGCCGCGTCGATGACGTGATCAACGTATCAGGCCATCGCATGGGAACGGCGGAAGTTGAAAGCGCGCTGGTGGCCCATCCGAAGGTTTCGGAGGCTGCGGTTGTTGGCTATCCGCACGACATCAAGGGGCAGGGTATCTATGCCTACGTCACATTAATGACCGGGGAAGCACCAACCGAAGAGTTGCGCAAGGAACTTGTCAATTGGGTACGTAAGGAAATCGGGCCGATCGCCTCGCCCGACCTCATCCAGTTTTCACCGGGCTTGCCGAAAACGCGTTCAGGCAAAATCATGCGCCGCATTCTGCGCAAAATCGCCGAAGACGAGTTCGGAAATCTTGGCGATACATCGACGCTCGCCGACCCTACAGTGGTCGACGATCTCATCAACAATCGCCAGAACAAGCGCACCTGATCATACTGCACGCGGGAAAACTAAAGACCCGCCACTCCGGTGGCGGGTTTTTTGCTGCCTTGCACAATCGCGCCATCAGGCCATTGGCTGCTCAGGATCCAGCGATCAGAGGGGTCGTACCCAATTTAAGTTTATGCACTACGTCAAGCTACTTCGGCGCTATCAAAAATACTCTAAAGATATGACTACAGCTAAGTTCATTCAGTCACCTGCACCGAGGCCAGACATGACTGCCATCGCCTTCACCCTGTCGGAAATGCCGGCAATGCGCCTGATAAGACATGCTATGGCGCAGTCAATTCTCCTTATGCCATCAGCAAATATGAAGTCACGATTGGACAATATGTAGCGTTCCTCAACACTGTCGCAGCCGTGCCGACAGCGTCCTACATCACCAATCTTTATACGAAAGACATGAATGACGACGATTACGTCATTGAAAACACGATTACGCGTAAAGGTTCAGGCACGGTTGCGGATCCTTATCAATACGCTGTCGCAACAGGCCCCGCCGATCCGCAGAAAAACCCCGGCGTGAAAGAGTTCTAATCTCTATCCCGATGCGGTCGATCCATCCGGATGGGTCAATGCGGCAAACTATAATGATTTCAGGGCCAAAGATCGTAAATTGACGGATGCGGGTGCCTATACTTTTAGTCCGAGCAGCAACGGAACCTACGATCAAGCCGGTAATCTTTGGGAATTTCTCGAAGCGAGCTTTCAGCAAAATCACATCGTGCGTGGCGGCTCGTGGAGCTATGGTTATACGCCGATCGAAAGCACGACGCGGCGCGATTATGTTGCCGATTATCTTGACGACGATACGGGTTTTCGTATCGCAACCGCGATTTCGCCCTATGCCATCGTTCCAAAGACGACCGGTCTCGTGCCGCATTACGCCCTAACAGGATATGAACAGATCTCAGCGCTCTATCTTGGGATACTCAATCGTGAAGCGGATGGTCCGGGATATCAGGGTTGGCTGAGTCAACTCGGTGCCCAGACGCCGAATGCATCCTTGGCGGCCTGGCGTGCTATCGCTGACCAAATCGCCGGATCGTCTGAAGCTGGAAAGACCTATGCAGCTCTCGCACATCCAAAGCAGGCGACGCAGGCGGAGATCGAAACCTTCATTTCAGGCATCTACAAATCCCTGCTGTCTCGCAATCCCGATCCGGCCGGGCTTGCGGGTTGGTCCGTCATCTTCAAGGAGAAGGCGCAAACAGGTCAGGTTGGCTCGCTCATTGTCGATATTGCCGCGGCCACCTATCAGGTGGCTGCCGCGTCCGATCATCGCTCTCTCGTCAAGAATGCTGCATTGGGTATTCCAGACGCGTATCCGCTAAACCCCCAAATTGCGATCCTCGGCCTTGGCGATCAGGTAACGGATTTCATCTGAGGACAGCGTGCCGGAAGCGCGCTGCCACGGGCAGCGCGTTTTGATGTCTAGGGATTGTTTAGCACTTCGCAAAAATGTCATATGCTGACCAAGTTGAGCCAAAAACGGGTCAACGTCCTCATTCCACACCAATTGCCTGTTACGGCAAGGTTGCGAAGCAATACAGTCTACCGCGAATCAAGATGTAACTATTCGGAGTTGAATTAATGTCAGTTGCCGCGACGAAGCCCCAGATCGTCAACCAAAACATTTCCTATGAAGTCATTGGGCACTACACGAAGAATGACCTGACGGCGATCGTCGCGCCCTTCTACAAAGTGTTCAATACGAGCAGCAATGTATCGGCAACAATGCCTCAGGAATTTGCCCCTCAAACCGGCGTCACGCTTTATAAAGTCAACTACAATGTTTTTGTGACAGCGCTGAATCGCATCGAACAAGCGACCGGACTCATTGCCATTCCGGATAGTGTCGACAAGGCTTCAACACCCATCGTCTCATGGCAGCATGGAACCGTTTTCGGTCCCAAAGATGGGCCTACGAGTACAATCATATCCGTACCCGAAGGTGCAGGAATTCCGATTTCGGATGGCCGCACCGTATCTTCGGGTTCGCCCGAAACGCTTTTCAATGTTGCTCTGTTCGCCGCTAACCGTAAATTCGTCGTCACGGCTGCTGATTATCTTGGCGTTGGCGATTCACCGATCTTGCAATCCTATTTGGTCAAACAACCTACCGTCGAAACGATGGTCGGCCAATTGTCTGCTACCGACGCGGTCTTAGGCGCTCTCAATATCCGGTCCGATCGGTTGTTTGTCGATGGATGGTCGCAGGGCGGACTCAATTCGCAGTGGTTGACGCAAAAACTTCAAACCCTGAATGTTCCCGTGAGTGGTGGGGCATTTTTTGCTCCGCCGACGGATCCTCTCGCTCTCTTCAGTGATCAAGCGACGGCCGTTCGCACATCAAGTACGACGCCGCCCGGTTGGGCGTTTCCCATCACCGGCCTCGTCTTGCAAGCGTACGAGTATTATTTCAATCTTCCTGGATTGATGAATACGGCTATCCGCCCTGAATACCAAAACCTCATGAAATCCATTCTATCCGATCCGGGTCTGGTGGATTGGATCAAGACGAATAATGAGACACTATATTTCAACAAGGATTTTCGAACCGATAGCGGTGCGCTTGTTCGATCCATGAAAGCGCCGCTCGGCAGCGACGTGCTTATACCGGGCCTCACACAGAAATATACTTTTCCAATTGTTAGCGATTTTCTCAAATATATGGATGCCTCAAAGCCTTACAATTGGACCTATAACGTCCCTGTGCGGATGTATTACGGTACGCAGGACGAAATCATCACGCTCGGCACCACAGAACAAAGATTGGCCTTTCTCCAATCAAGCGTGACACCCATCAAAATTATCGACGCGGATCACCGCGGCACTTTTTTATATGGTCTGTTTGGTACAGGGACGCGCGACGGAGCACCGGCTAGCTCAGCAGAATGGTTTTCAAAAATTGATCAAGGGTCGGTCAATACAGCGCATCTTACTTTGAGCAATGATAAGCTTGGCGTCAGCACCGGTGCATATACAACACTTGGCGTTCAAGTCAGCGCCGTGTCGACGGCTGTTTCTTCGACGCAAACCATCGAAATTCGGAGTATTGCTGCCGACGGCACTCACGATGTGATTGGATCGCTCGGCCAAAGCAGCGCGGCGGGTGCAATCGGTTCGGTCTTTGGCACAGCACGCATAGCTCTTCAGCCCGGCGAGCATCTCGGTTTTGCTTATGTCGATTCTCAGGGCGGGCGCACTGTGCTCGATACGAAAATCATTGCTACCGATCAGGGTTATGTCGTCAATCTTTTGCAGAAGAACGGAACGCCCATCGGTCTTACGCTTGCAGCAACTGAATCGGCCAGCCCCTATCGTTTGGCTGACAAAATTGCAGGCGTTCAGGGATCGGCGTCAGCTAGCTTCCTCAATCTCAATCGCGGCGATTCACTGACATTCAAGATTGCGTCGACAGATTCATCCGGCACAATCGGGCTCGTAAAATTGGATCAGGCTGAAAAAAGCGGTCTTCCCATTGCCGCTGTTGCTGGGCTCACGCCCGATCAAGCCGCGTTCGCCGATGTGGTCAAGGCACGGCTTGTCACTATTACCCATCAGCAAAACGATTCTGCTTATTGGGTCGCGCCGAACGACGGTGTCTTTGCTGTCGTCAAACTTACATCAGACGGTAAGATTTTGACATTTGGGGAGCGCCTTGCAGCGGATGGTCAATCCCATGTCCGAGTTCTAGGCGACAATGTCTTCGGATTT
Organism: Hyphomicrobiales bacterium; assembly: GCA_027488155.1. Classification (GTDB taxonomy): domain Bacteria; phylum Pseudomonadota; class Alphaproteobacteria; order Rhizobiales; family Beijerinckiaceae; genus TNE-4. Next base: position 14,397 of record JAIYCE010000009.1, read on the forward strand.
GAAACCGGTATTGGTGCAGCCAATGACCATGATTTCAATGATGTGGTTGTGCGTGTCGAAACTGTCGTGAACATGAATCAGTTCGTCAATGCGCTGTACCGTATCGATTTTGGTCGAGCGCCAGATCGTGCTGGCTTTGAGGGCTGGGTTGGGCAGGCGGTCGCACAAAAATGGACGCCGAGCAACCTTGTCGAAAAATTCGCCGCTTCATCCGAGTATTCTGCCGACTTCCCGGCTGCGATGCGTAACGACCAGTTTATCGCCAAACTTTATCAGAACGCATTCAACCGTGTAGCCGGCCCGCAAGAGCAGGCCGCTTGGGTCACGGCGCTCAATCATGGCATGAGCCGCAATGACGTTGTCCTAAGCTTTGCAACATCTGATGAAATGATTGGGCTTGTCGGATCAATGCCTTCAGCACTGACCGCCTAATTTTATCTGCGTGAGGCGTTGAAGATATGCGAGATGCGTTGCGATGAATGTTATGAAGCAATCTGCTTGGATGATTTTGGCTCTCGGCGCGATGCTGCGGTTTGGAGCGGCGCAGGCTGGCGAGGGCGCTCAAGCCAAGTTTACAGATCCCGTCCCTTCATGGACAGGCGTTTATGCGGGTGTCGCCATGGGCGGCTCTTTCGGACATTCGAAAGATGAGCTCTGGTATCGCTCCGGTCTTTATGGCGCCCGCCGCTTTTCGACGGAGGGCTTTTCCGGTGGCGCCTATCTCGGATACAATTATCAGATCGGCTCCGTCATTATTGGTGTTGAAGCGGATGGAATGGGCAGTTCGATCGCAAGCGAATTGTCGTGGCGCGGTGCGTTTGGCGCTACAGGGTCCCTGACAAACTCGGTTGGTTGGCAGGCATCCGTGCGGGCTCGAGCCGGTTATGCGATCGACAAATTCTTAGTTTATGCAACAGCCGGCGTTGCCATCGCCGCGCCAAAAACCAGTTTATTCGGCTATAATCCCATCATCGGCGGCCTAGCGTTGTCGGCATCTGCTGTCCGACCCGGCCCAAGCCTCGGTGTAGGTGTGGAGTATAGACTCGACACGCATTGGGCGATCCGCGTGGATTATCGCTATGCCCAATTCGCGCCACAACAAATCTCAGGTCAAACCGCCGTCACGGATCTCATTAAGAATGCGGCGCGTGTGAATACAGTTAGTGTTGGGTTGTCCTATCTGTTCTAAGAGAAAGCGCTCTGTGGAGTAGCCGTGACGAATCCAAGACTGAACAGCGAGAGGCCGCGTTAACCATTTTGACCTTTGTAAACAGCGACGAATCACCTACCCCTTTCGTAGGTCGTTATGCTGGTTTTACAAGATGCGTCGCTTTCTGTTTGCGTCTGCTTTGCTGATCGTTGCTCCCGCCGCAGTGGCGCAACAGAAATCTGAGCCATGGACCGGCTTCTACACCGGTGTGAATTTTGGGCTCGGCGGTTACCGCTATAGCTATCCGGGAAATGGGCAGCAGCCGAATGGCGCCATCGGCACCGATTCAACCGTCAATACATCGTCAGGATTTTTTGGCGGCTTACAGGCTGGCTACAATTTTCAGTTGCAGAACAATCTCCTGATCGGTGCGGAAGCTGATTTTCAATGGTCGTCAACGGCATCGAATTATTCGCGCGTTGATATGCGCACGGATTATGAGTGGGATTTGCGCAAGACACAGTTGCGGTATTTCGGGACTTTGCGCGCGCGGTTAGGGTATGCCTTCGGTCCCATCGTTCCGTATCTGACCGGTGGTGCGGCCTATGGGCGTACGTCGGCATTAGATGAAGAGGGAGGCGATGTCGCCAACGGCGTTGCCGAACCGACGACCACTGGCCGCGCCGCCAGTGTTAAATGGGGATGGACGGTTGGCGCAGGTGTAGAATATGCGGTCGATGCGTCTTGGCGCGTCAAGGCCGAATATCTGCTGGTCGATTTGGGTACGATGAAGGCGATCGATCACGCCGGTACTGTTTATCAATTGGAGACTCGCAGCCATACCATGCGTGTCGGTCTCAATTATGTGTGGGGCAATGCCCTTACAGGCGCGAAGCCTTTAGCGCCACTTTACGATCCGCCTCTTGTTGTGAAGTCTTGGACCGGTTTTCATGCTGGGGCCAATTTTGGGCTTGGCGGCAATGGCGTGCATATCCGTTATCTTGAAGCGGGTGAAGGCACGCGCAATCTCAATTCATTCGGCTTTTTGGGCGGTGTGGAAGCGGGTTACGATCGCCAGTTCGAGAATAACATGGTCCTGGGTGGGGTGATCGACCTACAAGCCACATCGATCTCTGCGTATCGCAAGAAGATCGAGCCTCCGCCGGATCCGGCGGAAGTTGGTCCTGTCGGAACCAACGGGCTGAAGTATCGCATCAAGACACTGAGCAACATCCGGATGCGATTGGGCTATGGGATGGGTCCCTTCCTGCCTTACGTGACGGCCGGTTTTGCAGGTGGTCTCTTGGATTTCAACCAGTACGATCCGTCCGACAAGGTTTCTCAAAGCCAAAAGAAGACGCAGTTTCAAACAGGCTTTACCGCAGGTGCAGGTTTCGAATACGCGCTGGTCAACAATTGGTCATTCAAGGCTGACTATCTCTACTACAATCTGGGAATGTTCCGAGGTGTCGAAGTTGATCTGGATGCCTTCAGCACCAAGATCAGCTTCAGTACTATTCGTGCTGGTTTGAATTATCGCTTTTGAATGACTGGCTGAACCGGCGCCTCTACGGCACGGCGGCTGTGAAGATGAAAACGGCGAAGATCACGAGATGAACTGCGCCATGCAGCACAGTCGTCCGGCCCGTGCCCAATGTCAGCGTCGCGATGAACAGCGTTGTCACGAGAAGGACAGTGGATAAGGGGTCGATGCCAAGCGGCAGCCTTATGCCCATGAATAGCGAAACAAGCGCTACGACAGGGATTGTCAAACCGATCGTTGCGATCGCTGAACCAAGTGCAAGATTGAGGCTGCTCTGTAAGCGGTTCGCCATGGCTGCGCGCAGCGATGCGACGGATTCGGGTAAAAGAACGATCAGCGCGACGATCACTCCGAGGAAGCTTGTCGGCAGGCCAGCGCTCGCAATCATTTGGCTGATCGGTGATGACAGGCCTTTCGCGAGCAAGACCACCAGAGCCAAAGAGAGAACGAGCCAGCCCCCGCTGATGATCGTCAGCCTCATCGAAGGGCGATGATGCAGGTTATCTGACCCGGACGAGTTATCATCGGTTTCGCCAAAATAATCGCGATGCCGTACCGTTTGTACGAAGATGAACACGCCGTACAAGGCAAGCACGACGAATGCGATGAACAGTAGTTGGCGCGCCGAATAGAAGGGGCCTTCGGCGGAGAGCGTGTAATTGGGAAAGATCAAAGTGAAAATCGCCAGCGTGCCAAGGATCGACAGAGCCGAGGAGACGCCTTCCAGCCGAAAGCTTTGCTCATAATGGCGTTTGCCGCCCGCCACGAGGCATAGGCCCACCACGCCATTGAGAACAATCATCACGGTGGAATAGACCGTGTCGCGCGCCACGTTCTCAGAGCCAGGGGTCGTGGCCAAAAGAAAGGAAATGATCAACGACACTTCGATGATCGTGACTGCAATGGCAAGGACGAGCGAGCCGAAGGGTTCGCCTAGCCTCAGTGCAATCACCTCGGCATGGTGGACCGCCGCGAAGACCGCAAGGCCAGTCAGAAGGGCGGCGGGTATCTGCCAGAACCAAGCCGATGTCGACATGCCCGGAATGAAGAGTGCCGCCAGCCAAAGGTTTGCTGCGAATGGGGCAAGCCACGACCAGAGGGGTACATGATCTTGCGAATGTGCAGGCATGGAGGGCACTCCGCTGCTGAGCCGGGTTCAATCGTACCTCGTTTATGGCGTGCCATGACGAAGGCAAGCAAGCCGTTTTCCGGCCATGGAGGCAGGTCCGTTCCCCCAAAACGGGCTTGAGGCCATAGGCCACCGGCGAATTCCATGACAGAAAGCGCACCGTGTTTTTCATTTCTACGCCCCGGTCTTTGTCATGAGTACAAAAAACGCTTCTGCGGCTCCTAAGCTCCCCGTCGTTCTTGCAGCTGGTGCGATCGGCAACATTCTCGAATGGTTCGATTTTGCCGTTTATGGCTATTTTGCCGTTTTCATTGGTAAGACGTTTTTTCCTCCATCCGATCCCACTGCGCAGGTAATTGGCGCATTTGGAATCTTTGCGATTGGGTATCTAGCCCGTCCGCTTGGAGGTGTTTTGATCGGCCATATTGGCGATCGGCATGGGCGCAAATATGCGATGACTGTTTCGGTCGGTGCCATGGCTATCCCAACATTCCTGATGGGTATACTGCCAGGCTATGAGGTGATTGGCATTGCAGCACCGCTCCTGCTGATCCTGCTTCGCACTGTCCAGGGCCTATCCCTCGGCGGCGAATATACGACATCAATGATTTTCATGGTCGAGCATGCGCCGCCGCATCGTCGTTCTTTCGCTGGGGCTGTAGCGGTTAGCGGAGGCATCATCGGCATCTTGGCTGGTTCAGGGACCGGCGCTCTGCTTGCAGCTACCATGTCGAACGAGGCGCTCGCCGCTTGGGGTTGGCGCCTGCCATTTCTGTCGGGGCTTGCCATCGGTCTGATGGGCCTGTTTCTTCGGCGGCATCTGCCTGACGGCCAGCGCAATACCGAGCCAACTGCGCCTTTAATGCAGACATTACGCAATTATCCTTGGCAAGTGCTCAACATTGCTTTGCTCTGCCTTGTCAACGCCGTCGGCTTCCAGCTGATCTTTGTCTATCTCGTTAGCTGGTTGCAGCTCATTGACAAAATCCCACCTGTGACAGCGCTTGAGATCAACACAACCAGTATGGTCGTACTCCTTGTGACGATCTACATCGCTGGAGCGCTCGCAGACCGGCTTGGCAATCTTCCTGTTATGGCGGTTTCAGCCTTTGGTATCGTCCTTCTCGCTGTGCCACTATTTCATGTATTCACTTGGGGGCAGCCCGGCCTGATTTTGGTAGGCCAAATGGCTTTTGCCATTTTGTTAGGACTTTATATTGGTGCCCAGCCTGGGCTCATCGTCTTGCATTCTCCCAAGGCTGTCCGCTGCACCGCTCTCGCGGTGGGATATAACATTACACTAGGGACGGTCGGAGGCCTTTCGCCGTTAATGGCGTCTTGGTTGATCACGCGTCTCAATGATGCCGTTGCACCAGGTTATCTGGTAAGCGGAATGACCATAATTTCCTTCATCGCCCTGTGGCCAATTTACCGGAAGGAACGAGGGCGATTGAAATCGCCTTGAGATGAATGCACGCGCTATACACGACAAAGAAGCCCGTACCATTCACGATACACACCATGATAGTGTTTTCTCCTTTGAAAAAATAAACTGGCAAAAACCTTCATTCATGCAGTGCCTTAATGAAATGAAATGAGTGCAGAGCCGATTGAGAAACTAGCACCAAAGCCAACGAGCAAAGCATTATCGCCTCTGATCGGTTTTTTCTCCCGAACCAACTGATCAAGCAGCAATGGAATGCTGGCACTCGATGTATTCCCGGTCTCTTCGAAGGATGTACACAGTTTTGCAATCTGAATTCCCGTCGCATCGCAAGCGGGCAATAGAATGCGCTTCAAATTCGCTTGGTGGGGTATAAGCCAATCAATCGCATAGCCTTTCGCTTGGTATCGACGTATCTCATCTGTTAAAATATCGATCGCTCCTATTGCAACTGGTGGACCTGCCATAAACCAACGTGAATCCTGCGGTACATCAGCTTTCTGGTCATGAGCCGTCATCCCTGACCCTTTGACATAGGACAGGGTTTGCATGTCAACCAACGAGCTTGCGCGGCTTTCAATGATCGATGCAATGCCTGATGTGTCTGACGAAAGAAGGATACCAGCGGCAGCGTCTCCAAAGAGCGTGCTGATTCCAAAAGCATTGGGATCGTATGAAATGCAACGTGATGAAAACTCAATCGCAATCAGAGCGACCTTTTTATAATTCATCGCCTGAATGAGGCTCTGCCCAATCGTCAGAGCGTAGGTAAAACCAGCGCACGCATTGCTGCCAATATCCAATACAAATGGATGGCCTAAACTCCCGTATTCTTCGCGGGATGCAGCGATAATCTGCTGAGATAGTCCAGGAAAACCATGGGTCGATGATGATGAAACGATGACAGCGTCTAGAGCAGCCCAGTCTTGGTCGCTCATCAATTGTTCCAGAACAGACGCGCCAATATCAACTGGATTCTCTGTTGGCAAAAAGAACCGCCGTGATCTAAGCCCCGTCTTCTTTTCTATTAGCGCGGCACGATCTAAGGCACGCTCTTCCGCCAAGAGATCAACACTATTTCTGCCGCGCGCCCCATCGATCAATCTTTGAACCAATTCAAAGTTTGATAGAGCCGTTGGAGGCAGGATCGACGCAGTGGCAGAAATGGTAACGTTGTGCATCGCCGTTTATAGGCTGGAATATCGCTGTCGGCCAATCTTCTTGAGCGGTACGCTGACAGAGACGTCGCCGATATCATTTCTTTGCAATTGACGCTTGGAGGACTTTCTTTGCGTCTATTGTTCAATTTTTACTCCCAAAATGAACAATAACGATAGTAAAATAAAAATCTATACATCATATACATGAACTATAATCAATAATTCTTATTACCGATGGCGTTATTGCCATATGGAATAAATATTAATTATAAATAACATGTATTACTTTACGGAAGTATGAATACTTCTATTTAAAACCAAGGGCTCACGTAGAATTGACCGAGCCATTTCATTTCGGTATTTTTGAAACACCATAGGAGATCTTGACCAATGACGACGCAGACCGCAGTCGACAGCGTAGAAATTGCAGACACTACGTCGGATGAGGCCAAAATCGACCGGGCCGGAGAAATCATTTCGAACTCTGTAAAGTGGGCTGCGGCTGCGGGGGCTGTTCCTGTCCCGTTTCTGGACACAGTCGCGCTCGCCGTGGTGCAGGCCAAAATGTTGATGGATCTGAGCGAGGCATACGACCAGAAGCTCAGCAAAGAAGCTGCCGAAGGTCTGGTTTCCGTGCTCTTGGGTTCGCTTTTGCCAACCGCCGCAACGGGCATGCTTGTTGGATCAACCATCAAATATGCGCCCGTTTTCGGAACGATTGCAGGTATGGCGACCATGGCTGCCTTGGGCTCCGCCGCGACTTATGCGGTTGGCAAAGTGTTCGCGCGCCATCTTGTAAAGGGTGGGACGGTTTCGAACTTCAGTGCTGATGCGATCAAGAACGAGCTTAAGTCAGAATTCGACAACGCAAAATCAAAAGCGCGGTAGATGTATCTGCTCTTTGTCCTGTATGTCTTGGCCAGTCTTTTCGTGGGTTATCTCGGGAAAGACCGGCTCATTGGATTTATAGGCTTCTTCGTTCTGTCGCTTCTTGTCACGCCTGTTGTGTCGTCTATCGTACTTTTTTTAGGGCTTCGTCGGCCTGGCTCGGCTTGAGCCCTTCACCATACAATTGAGATGAACCCTAAGAATCCAAGCTCTTCGCCTGCCGGGTCCTTGATTGGAAGGAAGATCCTTCAATTTTTCTCACGTGTCGAGTTTCCGCAGTTTAGAAGACCGGCTCAAATTCCGGGAATTAGATTCGTAAATCCATCGGATCTCATTGCTGTCGCGCTTTTTTCGGCCATTTGTGCAACGGCAATCATTATTGTTATTTCGAAAGGTATTCTGGAAGCGCAGAATCCGGAGAACTCACTTTTCTTGGGCGTCGCTTTCATAGCGCTTCTGCTTTTATACCGCCTGTCGCAAACAACACTTTTGCGAAGAACTTCTGAGTCAATCGAGAATGCGTTGGATGAGCAGCGTCAGCGTCTTGCAAGAAAATTAATGCAGCTCAGTCTCAAAGACATTCATGAGCTCGATCAGGGGCAGCTCAGCCAAGGACTATCACGATACTACGAGCCGATCTCGCAGTCGATCATGCCGATTCTTATCGGCTTTCAGTCTGCCATACTGCTTGTTTTCATTACCGGCTTCATTTTTTACCAGTCCTTCGTCGTCGGCATTATGACACTTGTCTTTGTTGGTTTCACAATTCGATATTATTTCAGTCGTGAAAAAGAATTAACGCGCCTTATGACTCTCTCGGCCAATGACGAGGCTAAGCTAAGGTCAACGACGAACGAGATGATCCTTGGTTTTAAGGAGTTAAAGCTTAATCTCGACAAGAAGAATGGAATTCTCAACAGTGTCGTTCAGACTTCAAAAAACGTATCTCAAGCACGCAGTGCAACCGCATCCGTTTTTGGTGATTTGATTATCCTTGGTGCGTCGACCTCGTACATGCTGGGTGCTACAGCCGTATTCTTAATTCCTGTATTTGAGAATGTGAATGAGTTCACGCTATCGCAAATCGTCACTACGGAATTGTTTCTGCTTGGTCCTCTTGGGGCCTTCGTGCGTGCAGCAGAACCTCTCTCCATTCTGCGTTTCTCATTCGGGAAGATAGAGGCTTTTGAAAAAACGATTGATGATCGAATTGCGACTCCCGAAAATCTTAGCGAGTATGAGGCGGTCAAAAAGCTTCACAGCTTCAAAACTTTGGCTCTAAATAATATCTGCTATTTCCATACCAGAGATGACGGCCAACTGATCGGTATTAAGAACATATCAATCGCCGTCAAATCGGGCGACATGATCTTCATCACCGGCGGTAATGGATCAGGCAAGACAACA